>JAGWLJ010000233.1 GCA_028873275.1 Pseudomonadota bacterium | reverse complement strand
GCCCACCACCGCTACTGAAATCATCAACCGGCTCAACGAAATTACCTTCAATTCGAGCCTCAGCGCCGAGATGCGCGCCATCGACTTCGTGTCGCGCATGCTGGCCGAGGGCCGGCTGGATCCCGAGCGCTACAAGGACATGCACGTGCACCTGATTTATTCAGCCAACCACATGCATCACCTCAATGCCTCCAGCAAGATGAACGCCGACTGGGATTTTTTCCTCTTCCTCAAGGATATCGGCCGTCATAGCGCCGAGTACTGGCTGAAAACGCACTGGAAGGACGTCGGCCATCGCTCGACCGTCGATATCCGCAAGAAATTTCTGTGCGGGCCGCAGCGCCTGCTCGATGACGGCGGATCAGAGGAAAAATCCGAGAACCACAAACAGCAGCGGGTGAAGCAGCGCAAAGACAAATAAGGCTCGCTTGAGGTCATAGACGCCGGGCCGGGCCGTACCGGTGCCGATCCACCGCTGCACGTAGGGTGAGGAGGGGCCGCCCAATGTTACATTCAGCACCGAAGCCGCCGCGAGCAGCGCCAAAGCCTGTGGCGATCCGCCGGTCATCCCTCCCGATATGCGGCGCGCGACATCGCGCCATTTTACCGAGGGAAGGAATACGGCGGCGGCCAGCCATAGCAAAGCGGCCAGCCGCGCCGGCACGTAATGCAGCACGTAATGCACCGCTTGCGCCGTGCGGCCGAAGCCGCCGTCGGCTCCCGGCGGCGATAGGGTTTCTTGCAGCAGGTAGACCGACCGGCTGACCAGCAGCCCCGGCAATCCGAGAATCAGGTACCAGAACACCGGCGCCACGATCTTCTCCGAAAATTGTACCGCCAGCAGCTCGATGCCGGCGCGCGCCACCCCATACTCGTCGAGCAACGCATGGTGCCGCCACGGCGTACCTTCCAGCGTTTCCTTTGCGGCATGGACATCACCGGCGTACAGCGCACGGCGCAACTGCGACACGATGTCCCAGGTCGGGCGCACCGGCAGCGCCGCCGTGACGATCAGCAGGCTCATGAAGCCCAGCCGGTGCCGAAACAGCCATTCGCCGATGCCGCCCAGAATGATGCTTGCCGCCATGACGGCGATGACGAGCACGGTGCCACGCATCTCGCGCACTTCCAGCCGCCGGTGCTCCCGGTTGAGCCGCCGTTCTAGATCGCGCAGCAGAACGACCGGCCGACGCGACAGCCGCGTCAGCCCCAGCGCCGCGTACCATTCCCTCGGCCCGGCCAGCAGCGCATTGAGCATCAGCGCCATAAGCGCAAGGATAGCTCTGTCCATAGTCTTCCCTATCATCGTGAGCGAAGCGAAGGATCCTTCGACTTCGACCTTGCGGCCTACGCTCAGGATGACAATAATCGCCCTAAATAACATTTTAGCAACTCATGAATTCGCTCTCCTCCCTGCCCCCCCTCGCCCAAGTCATTGCCGCGCACGGACTGGCCGCGAAGAAATCGCTCGGGCAGCACTTCCTGCTCGACAGCCGCATTACCGACCGCATCGCGCAGTATGCCGGCGACTTGGCGCATTATAATGTCCTCGAGATCGGGCCCGGCCCGGGAGGGCTCACGCGCTCACTGCTGACGGCAGGCGCTAAGAAAGTGTTTGCCATCGAGAAGGATGAGCGGTGCATCGCCGCGCTGGCGCAGATCAGGGAGCTTGCCGGTGACCGGCTGGAAATCATCGCCGCCGACGCGCTGGAAGTGGATGCCATGCAGTCTATTCCCACACCGCGCAAGATCGTCGCCAACCTGCCCTATAACGCCGGCACAGCGATGCTGATAAAGTGGCTCGATGACGTTTACCGCCACGGCAGGAATGCCTATGAATCGCTCACCCTGATGTTCCAGAAGGAAGTGGCTGAGCGCATCACCGCCACGCCGGGCGGCAAGGATTACGGCAGGTTGTCGGTGCTGTGCCAGTGGCTATGCGACTGCCGGTGGGATTTCGAGCTGCCGCCCGGCGCTTTCTCGCCGCCGCCCAAGGTCAGCTCGGCCGTGGTGACGCTGACGCCGCGCGAAAAACCGCTGGTCGATGTGTCCAAGGAAGCATTGGAAACCGTCGTTGCCAAGGCCTTCGGCCAGCGCCGTAAAATGCTGCGGGCCGCGCTCAAGGGGCTGGCCGTACCGGCGGATGTTTTATTGAAGGAGGCGGGAATCGATGGCAGCCTGCGGGCGGAACAGCTGGACGTTATGACGCTGGGGAGATTGGCGCAGGCGTATGCGTCATCCTGTGCTGCCGCTACGCGGCCTACAGGATAACTACAAGCCCTCCACAAATCCCTGAAGCCCCTCCTGCCGCACGCGCTTGAGGCGTTCCGCTTTCAAAATACAGTCGATTTTCTCCAGCGTCTGGTCAAGGTCCTGGTTGATCAGCACGTAATCGTATTCCTGCCAGTGGCTGATTTCCGCCTCGGCCTTGGCCATGCGTTTCTTCACTACCTCGTCGCTGTCCTGCGCGCGCGCTTTCAGCCGACGTTCCAGCTCATCCATCGAGGGCGGCAGGATAAAAATGCTGACGAGGTCGGCGCGGCTTTTTTCGGCCAGCTGGCGCGTACCCTGCCAGTCGATGTCGAACAGCACATCGACGCCACGGCCGATATGCTCGCGCACGAAAGCGGCGGGCGTGCCGTAATGGTATTCGAACACGCGGGCGTATTCGAGCAATGCGTTCTCACGCACCATGCGATCATACTCGGCCTGGCTGACGAAGAAATAATCCGTGCCGTTCATCTCGCCGGGACGCGGCTGGCGCGTCGTCACCGACACCGACATGAC
>JAGWLJ010000232.1 GCA_028873275.1 Pseudomonadota bacterium | reverse complement strand
GTGGGAAAGGCGGCTCATGGCGATGCGGGCGATCTGCAGGGTGATATCCGGCCGGATGCCCATTACCTTATGCGCCCCCGGGTCCATGACGCGGAAAATCTGGGGCGAGAGCGCCTGCCCGCGCCCGGCCAGCAAACTGTCGCTGTATTCCAGCAGCGGCGGCGAGACCTGTTCATAGCCGAAGCTCTCGAACACGGAAAGCAGCGCCTGCGACAGCTCCGACTCCTGCCGCGCATAAGGCGGCAGCAGGTCGTAACAGCCGGTGGGGAGCAGTGGTTTCGGCATGGCCGGATAATCCTTGAAAAGCCCGCCCACCGGTTTAAAAGAAAGGGCGCTATTGTCAACCGCCAACCAAAGGAAAACGATGAATCCCGAGTGGATAGGCTCGATTGCAGCCTTTTTTACCACCGCCGCCTACGTGCCGCAGGTGCTGAAGGCCTGGCGGGAAAAGCACACCAGCGGGGTATCGCTTGCCATGTACGCCATGATCACCACCGGCATCGCCCTGTGGTGCGTCTACGGCGTTCTGATCGGCAGCCCTTCCGTGACCTTCGCCAACGCCATCGGCTTCCTGCTGGCGCTGGCGGTGCTGCTCATGAAGATAAGGCACGGCTGATGGGGTGGCTTTTACGAAAGGCTGAGGTTGAGGCGGAAGAATTGCGTCCGGTCAGCGTGCAGCTTCAAAATTATTTGTCCAATCATTGGGATACGAAATTATTCTGTTATTGCGCGGAGATGGTGCGGGATCCTGCCTATGAGGATATCGGGCACCAGATGCACCGTGCCTTGCAGGACATCCGCGACACAGTCGAGTTTTATAATAATCGTTCTTTGCCGAGAACCGCGGAAAGCGCCTGCCGCTATTTCCGCAACGCATTGCCCGCCGTGGCCTTTGCCATGTGCAGCCGGTTGCCGTCAAGATTGCCTCCAAGGCTTGAGGACGCCGTCGAAAAATATATGCGCGACAGCAGGAGCATGACCGCCATCCGCAATCTCATCGGCGCGTATCAGGTATCCAAAGCGGAAAATCCTGATCTGGAGCTGGATATGGGCCCTCTTTACAAGGTGGTGGCTGCCGTATCGAGATTCTGCGAGCTGGCGGAGCAATGCCGCCAACGGTAATGCCTATTCGGCTGTCTGTGACTTTTTTGAGGCGCCCTTGAGCAGGCGCCATTTCCGTACGCTGAAATAAATCGATCCCAGGTACACCAGGCTGAGACCCGACAAAAACAGCCACGGCTCGATGATGAACAGCACCAGCGCCAGGCTGCAGGCGATCATGAATTGCGGGATGTGTTCGTGCGGGATGCGGATATGCTTGCCGGCATAGGTGGGGATGCGGCTGGCCATCAGCGTGCCGACCAGCAGCATATGGCAGGCGGTGACGGCCGGCACCAGAGCGGCGCCCTGACCGAACTGCAGGCTGATAATGAGCGGCAGCAGGCTGAGTATACCGCCGGCGGGCGAGGGGACGCCGACGAAGAACTGCTTCTCCCACGGCTCCTTGCCGTCGTCGAACAGGCCGGTGTTGAAGCGGGCCAGGCGCAGCGCCGTGCAGACGGCGAAGAACAGGACTACCGCCCAGCCGATGCCCTGGATCTCGTGCAGCTGCCACATATAGAGCACCAGCGCCGGGGAAATGCCGAAGCACAGGAAATCCGACAGCGAATCGAGCTGCGCGCCGAACAGGCTGGTGGCGCCCAGCATGCGGGCGATGCGCCCGTCCATGCCGTCGATCAGCGCCGCCGCCAGGATGAAGGCCACCGCCATCTCCCAGTGCTCTGTCATGGCAAAGCGTATGGCCGACAGGCCGCAGCACAGCCCGGCGAGCGTGACCATATTGGGAAAGAGGCGGCTGACCGGCTGCTCGCGCAGGCGGCGGCGCCTGCGCTCCTGGGGGTGCGGGTCGGTCATATTAATGCTTGGTGCCCAGCCGCTGCGTTTCGCCGCTCTTCATGTCGGCCAGCACGGTTTCGCCGCCGATGGCGCGCTGACCCTCGATGACCATGGGCGTGGCGTCGGCCGGCAGATAAACGTCGACGCGGCTGCCGAAGCGGATAATGCCGAAGCGCTCGCCGGTTTTCACCGACTGGCCTTCCTTGAGGTCGCACAGGATGCGCCGCGCCACCAGCCCGGCGATCTGCACGACGCCCAGCGTCAGCCCTTCCGGCGTGGTAATTTTGATGGAATTGCGTTCGTTCTCTTCGCTCGCCTTGTCAAGCGCGGCGTTGAAGAATGCGCCGGAATGATAATGGATCTTGCTGATGCTGCCTTCGATGGGGATGCGGTTGACATGTACGTCGAACACGTTGAGGAAAATGCTGATGCGCGTGCGCTCGGCCAGCCCGAGATCCAGCTCTCCCGGCGGGGCGCATTTGACGATGCGCTGCACGATGCCGTCGGCCGGGCTCACGATCAGCCCTTCGCGCAGGGGGGTGATGCGGTCTGGGTCGCGGAAGAAATAGACGCACCACAGGGTAACGAACAGGCCGATCCAGCCCAGCGGGTGCCAGATCAGCGTCAGCACGGTCGACACGATGGCGAAAATGGCGATGAACGTCCACCCGGCCGGATGCACCGGCACCAGGACGCTTTTGATGGTTTCGAGAAGGTGGTTATCCCGGCTGCTGGTCATTGAGTTACCTATCATTAGTGACGCTGGCGTAGGATATACACGTTCACGGCGCTTCCTGCAAATACAAGCTGCCAGTCGTCATGGTACAGCCCTTCCTCCCAGGCATGGGCGAAGCGCATGTCCCTGCCGATGATCATGCCGTCGATGCGGTACGGCCTGAGGGTGTCTTCCCAGCCGGGCTTCAGCTGCATGAAATCG
>JAGWLJ010000231.1 GCA_028873275.1 Pseudomonadota bacterium | reverse complement strand
ATGCCCGAGGCTCCGCAGCAGATGCGCCCGCTCGATGGTGAATTGCAGCGGAGACGCCTTGGTCTGCTTGGTGGGGGCGGGTGCTTCAAGCGTGCTGGTGGTAGCCATGGGAATGCCTGTCGTAAGGTTAAGGTATGGTCACTATAACAGCGGCGAAAAGGGAGGCAAATGGTTTTGTGTCACCCGCGGGCATGACGGGAAGAATCTCTTTTTTGCATGATGCCGGTTTCGGCCGCTGCGATTTCAACCGGGAGGAAAAGCTGATCCAACGCCCGCACCAGCTGGCCTATATTTTCTTCTCCCATAGCTCCCGTGGTCAAATCCTTGAAGTTCTGGCGATACCACGCTTCCACGCCTATGCCCAGGGCCGCCCCAACAGTCGCCATATTAAGGCCGATGGCGAACATTGCGGCGTCCCTGGCATAGCAAAGAGGATGCCGTAGTGAACTTCCCATCAGCGCATTACCCATATCGTTTGCGCCGATGGTCGCAAGAATGCCCGCTACGCTGAGGCCTATCCAGCGGCGGCGGCTGATCCCAGAGGCCAGCGTTTCTGCGAGAGAACGCGCTTCGTCCGGCGTCAGCGCGATTTCCCGGTCGCCTCTGATAAACGCCGCGCGCATCTTGTCCCAGAACGCTTCCACAGCTTCCATGCCGCAGCGATCCAGGTGTATGACCAGGAACCGCTTGCCGACGCTGTCGGGAAGCCGCTGCAGATAATCGCGGAAAACACGCTCGTTATGCATGCGGCCCGGCATAAATGCCTGTCAGCTCCGCATCATCTTTTCGATCAGCTCGACGTCGCGGGCGAACTCGCCATCCTCCGCCATCAGCTCCTCGATACGCTTGACAGCATGCATGACGGTAGTGTGGTCCTTGCCGCCGAAACGCCGGCCGATCTCGGGCAGGCTGCGCGAGGTGAGCTTCTTCGACAGATACATCGCCACCTGGCGCGGCCGGGCGACAACGCGCGAGCGGCGCGCCGAATGCATATCCGACACCTTGATATTGTAATGCGCCGCCACCTGCTTCTGGATGTCCTCGATGGAGATGCGCCGGTCATGCGCGCGCAGCAGGTCGCGCAGCACTTCCTGCGCCGTCTCGAGCGTAATCGGGCGGCCGACCAGGGTGGCGTGCGCCACCACGCGGTTGAGCGCGCCTTCCAGCTCGCGCACGTTGGAGGTGATCTTATGCGCCAGGAACTCGGTGACTTTCTGCGGAATCTCGATATCGCGCATCAGCTCGATCTTGGATTGCAGGATGCCCAGGCGCAGCTCATAGGTCGTGGCGTGGATATCGGCCACCAGCCCCCAGCCCAGCCGTGAGCGCACGCGCTCCTCCAGCCCGTCGAGATCGGAAGGCGAGCGGTCCCCGGAAATGATGAGCTGCTTGTTCTGGTCAACCAGCGCGTTGAAGGTGTGGAAGAATTCCTCCTGCGTCGAATCCTTGCCGCTGATGAACTGCACGTCGTCGATCATCAGCACGTCGACCGAGCGGAAATATTCCTTGAAGGCGAAGGCTTCCTTGAAGCGCAGCGCCTTGATGAACTGGTACATGAATTTCTCGGCCGATAAATACAGCACGCGGCGATTGGGATTGTTTTTGCGGATGTGCCAGGCGATGGCGTGCATCAGGTGCGTCTTGCCCAGCCCGACGCCACCATACAGGAACAGCGGGTTGCAGCCCGGCACCACCTTGTCGGTCTCGGCGACGCGGCGGGCGGCGGCATGCGCCAGCTCGTTGGGCTTGCCCACGACGAAATTCTCGAAAGTGTAGCGCGGGTCGAGCGGCGCGCCCATCTGCGCGGTATCGGACGTATCGGGCGCCGCCTGCCAGCTGCCGGTGGAAATGACGTTGGACACCGGCGCTTCCGGTTTTTTCTCGGGCGCCCGGGCCGGGGCCTGCCCGACGGTGATATACAACACATAGCCTTCGGCGTCCGGGTCCTTGGCCCAGAGCGAACGGATTTCATCGGCATAATGCGAGGTGATCCACTCGCGCATGAAACGCGTCGGCACGCTGAGAATGACTTTTTCGCCTTCGCATCCGGCGAAGCGCAGCGGCTTCAGCCAGCTGCGGAATACCGCATCGCCATAGAGCGTTTGCAGCCGGGCGCTGACGCGGTCCCACGCCGCCGCCAGCGCATCCTGGGGCACGGCAGCGGTGATTTGTGCATGGAGCGGCATATCTAAAGTCTCCATGGCAGCTGCGTTTTCCAGCCGGGCTGGTCCGGCCTGCCCTCGAACCCGCCGAGGATGTTGAAACAGCGGCGATAGCCCAGCTTCGCCATGGCGGTCGATGCCTCGAGCGAACGGCCGCCGCCCTTGCACATGAAGTAGAGCGGCGTGTCCTTGCCGATGCCTTTTTCGGCGGCGAATTGCTGCGCGAAATCAGGATTGACCATATATTCGGGAAGCAGTTTCCACGAGAGCATGACCAGCCGGCCCTGCGTTTTTGCCAGGTCGGGCACGCCCTGCTGCCATTCCGGCGGGGTGCGCACGTCGACCAGCACGCCGCCTTCGGCGAGGCCGGCGAAGGCCTCCATCGGCGTGACGTTACCGGCGTGGGAAGATTCCTGCGCGGGGGTTTTGCCCGTCATGCAGGCATTAGCGCCGCCCTCCTGAGAGGAGGCGCCAGAGCGATCCGGCAAAGCCATAAAAAGCATCCCTGTGGTTGACAAAAGTCAAAGTGCTATCGTTCCGCTCTTTTGGCAGAGCGGTTGTATTTACCTGCGAATCGATTGCTTAAGCGGAGGCGCTCAGGCGGCGAGCTTCTTGATGCGCGCCGAAAGCCGGCTCATCTTGCGCGACGCCGCACCCTTGGCGACCACCCCCTGGCTGACGCCGTGCATCAGCTTGGGCTGGGCCTCTTTAAGTGCTTC
>JAGWLJ010000230.1 GCA_028873275.1 Pseudomonadota bacterium | reverse complement strand
GACCAGGACGTCGTCGTGCAGGAAGCCATCAACGCCGTGGAGAATAACGGAATCGTCTTTCTGGACGAAATCGACAAGATCACCAGCCGCAGTGAATTCCGCGGGGGCGACGTCAGCCGCGAAGGTGTGCAGCGCGATTTGCTGCCGCTGATCGAAGGCACTACGGTGGCCACAAAATACGGCTCGGTCAAGACCGACCATATCCTGTTCATCGCCTCCGGCGCTTTCCATATGGCCAAACCGTCCGACCTGCTGCCCGAACTGCAGGGCCGCCTGCCCATCCGCGTCGAGCTCAACGCCCTTACCGAGGACGATATGGTGCGCATCCTCACCGAGCCGGAAAGCAGCCTGACCCGGCAATACACGGCGCTGATGGACACCGAACGTGTTACCATCGCCTTCACCGACGACGCCATCCGCGCGCTGGCCGCCATCGCCACCCGCGTCAACCGCGAAGTCGAAAACATCGGCGCCCGCCGTCTGCACACCATTATGGAAAAACTGCTGGAAGAGTTGAGCTTCGCCGCCAGCGACCAGAACGGTCAGGCCGTCACCATCGACGCCGAGTATGTGAAAAACCAGCTCGACACGCTGGCCAAGGATACGGATTTGAGTAAATTTATTCTGTAGGCGTTCTGCAATCGTCAATGATAATCATTATCAATTGAATTTTCTGGATAAAATCCAATTGACAGTTCGGCCAAAGAGACGGATGTAGATGCGTTTCGCATTCATGCTCAGCCGTATGACGTACGCCAAAATCGAGAATAATTTTCCCAGCCGAATGGAATGGCTGGCGCTGATCGCTATCTTTCTGATGGTGGGCACGGTCGGTCACGACCCATGGCGCAACACCGAGCCTTACACCTTCGGCATCATTGACTATTTCTACGCCACTCACACCTGGCTGGTGCCGGTCAATGCCGGGTTGCCTTTCCTGGAAAAACCGCCACTCTATTTCTGGACGGCGACGATTTTTTGTCGGCTCTTCGGCAGCCTGTTGCCGTTGCATGACGCGGCAAGGCTGGCCAGTGTGCTTTACATGGCACTGACGACGCTCTTCACCTGGAAAATCAGTCAGCTCTTTTTCATACAGCATCCCGATCGCCGGACGCTGGGATGGATCAGCATCGCGCTGCTTCTGGGTTCTGTCGGTCTTATCCGTTACGCGCATGAGCTGGCTACCGACGTATCCCTTCTATCCGGCAGCACCATTGCTTTTTACGGCATGGCACTGTTGGCCTGCCGTCCTGAATCCTGGCGGCAGGCAGGGATATGGATCGGGCTTGGCGTCGGCGTTGCTTTCATGTCCAAAGGACTGCTCGTTCCCGGCATACTGGCAATCGCCGGATTGGCTGCCTGGATTACCCTGCCTTCGCTGCATACGCAAAAAACCATCAAAGCCCTTGCGGTGTCGCTGATCATCGCCGCCCCTTTTTTTCTCGTTTGGCCGACGCTGATTTACCTGCACTCGCCGGAAATGTTCATGGAATGGTTCTGGGAAAATAATATCGGCCGCTTTGTCGGTTTTTCAGTGAATCGCCTCAGCGGCGCGAATCAACCCTTTTATTTTCTTCGCATCGTTCCCTGGTTCGCCTTTCCCGCATTTCCTCTGGCCTGCGCGGCGGCGGTCATGGGAATGCGCACGGAGCAGCGTAATCCTGCCTATATTCTACCGCTGACCATTTCTGTCGCGGGCATGGCCGTGCTTCTGATATCGGCCTCCGGGCGGGAACCCTATCTGCTGCCGCTGTTTCCTCCTTTCGCCCTGCTGGCCGCACCAGTAATGCTGCGTCTTCCGGCTCGATTCCTGATCGGATGGAACAGAGCGATGATCGTCATATTTACGCTCGGCAGCGCCATAGTCTGGTTGGCATGGTGGAATCTTAAGCAACCGAGTGGAAAGAGGCCGCTGCCATGGTTTGCCGATTTTGCCGGGCAGTGGCTACCTATCGGCTACCTGCCCGCGGATAGCCAGCAATTCGCCATTGCGATTGCCGTTATTATCGCACTGTTATGGATCATATCTTTCCGCTTTCCGACACGGTCTTCCTTATCAACGGCGTATATCTGGTTTATGGGCGCATTTGCTGTTTGGGGAACGATTTCCACGCTGCTCATGCCGTGGATCGACGAGACGCGCAGTTACCGGCACGTCTTTGCGCAGATGAGGGAAGCAGTGCATCATTCCTCTCATCCCCATGCCTATATCGGCAGCTATAATTATAATGAATCGGTGTCGCCGATGTTCGAATATTTCACTGCCACACCGCCGCCAGCACAGTATGGCGAAAGCGGGAACTGCTCTTTCCTGTTCGCTATCACGGAAAGAAACGCGCCTCAACCTATGGGGCCGCAATGGCATCTATTATGGAAAGGCACGCGACCTCTGGATGAAAAGAATGAAGAACTGCGGCTCTATGAAAATCTTTAGATGCATTGCTCAAAAAAACAAAGCAGCCCGAAAGCTGCTTTGTCTTACCGTAAAAACGCGGCTGTAACTATTTCAGCGCGGCTTTTTTCAGCTTGGACAGCGCACGAACCTTGACGCGCACCGAAGCCGGCTTGGCTGCAGCTTTCATCATTTCACCGGTGGCCGGGTTGCGGATCAGCGTGCCGGCCTTGCGCGCCGGAACCTTGCGCAGAGTAACCTTCAGCAGGCCCGGCAGCGTGAATTCCCCGGTTCCATTCGGATGCACCGAACCGAACATGGCCGCTTCGATGGTGGCCAGCGCGCTGGCCGCCTGTTGGCGGGTGACACCGCTGTTCTCAGCAATCATCGCCAGCAGCGCCGACTTAGTCAGCGTTGACTTTACCGGGCGAATGGGAATGACCTTGGCAGGCGCCTTCTTCGCGGCGGTTTTCTTAACGGGTTTGCTCTTCTTTTTTGCAGATGC
>JAGWLJ010000229.1 GCA_028873275.1 Pseudomonadota bacterium | reverse complement strand
GATGATGGGAATATTCTTTTTGCGCGCTACCGCCACGACCTCCATGATCGCGGTCAGCTGTGGCACGCCGACGCCGGCGATGATGCGCGTCGTGCAGATCGATCCCGGCCCGATGCCGACCTTGATGGCGTCGGCCCCGGCCTTGATCAGCGCCTCGGCACCCTCGGCGGTGGCGATATTGCCGGCGATAACCTGGATGTCGCCCAGCGCTTTAACGGCGCGCACGGCGTCGAGCACGCCTTTGGAATGGCCGTGCGCCGTATCCACGATAACCACATCCGCCTCAGCGGCGATCAGCGCTTCGGCGCGCTTGATGCCGTCCTTGCCGGTGCCGACGGCAGCGGCGACGCGCAGGCGGCCGCGATCGTCCTTGCAGGCATTGGGGTAGGTTTGCGCTTTCTCGATGTCCTTGACGGTGATGAGCCCGATGCAGCGGTAATCGTCATCGACTACCAGCAGTTTTTCAATGCGGTGGCGATGCAGCAGCCTCTTGGCTTCCTCGCGGCTGATATTGGCCGGCACGGTGATCAACTGGTCCTTGGTCATCAGCTCGCGCACCATTTGTTTTGGATCGGAAGCGAAACGCACGTCGCGGTTGGTGAGGATGCCGGCCAGTTTTCCGCTGCCTTTTTCCACCACCGGGATGCCGGAGATATGATGCCTGCCCATCAGCCCCAGCGCTTCGGCCAGCGTTGCCTCGGGGTGGATGGTGACCGGGTTGACCACCATGCCCGATTCGAATTTCTTGACCTTCTGCACTTCGGCGGCCTGCTCGGCGATGCTGAGGTTTTTATGAATGCAGCCCATGCCGCCGTGCTGTGCCATGGCGATGGCAAGACGGCCTTCGGTTACCGTGTCCATGGCGGCGGAGATCAGTGGGATGCCAAGCGTGATGGAGGAGGTGAGCCGCGCGCGCGTATCGGCCTGGGCGGGCATGATGTCCGAAGCGCGGGGCTTCAGAAGAACGTCGTCGAAGGTGAGGGCGGTTTCGATCTGCATAACTGCCTTTCTTGAGTTATGCCGGACAGGTCTAGCGGCTTTCCGGGGCGGTGTCATCCCTTTTTGCAGGCGGCTAAAATTCGGCTAAAATTTTTTCTTACGCAAACGAAGTTTTTACTTTATTATGACTATGATTCTTATTATGTAAGAGTCGTGTGTTTAACAACCGATAGGCCGTTTGTGTTTATTTCCTTTACTAAACAACACCTTAACAGGCATTTCGTGGTATTTCTCTGCCGCGAGCCCTGACGTGGTTCAACCCTAGATAATGGTAACCTGAGAAATGAAAAACAACGATTCCGAGCCTCCGGGCCGACTCCAGAGCGTAAACGCTCTCTCCCTCCGCACCCCATCCACTCTTCCTACTGAAGATTACACCCCTGTCAGGCCTTACCGGTCTGTCGACGACATGGTGCATGATCTGAAGCCCGAAATGCCGGTGCAATGCCTGCGCCCGGCCACTATCGCTGCAACCGCGAAGCGCTTTCTGAAGGCGTTTCCCGGCGATGTGCTGTATGCCGTCAAAACCAATCCCGATCCCCGCGTTCTGGGTTACCTGGCACGTGCCGGCGTGAAGCATTACGATGTCGCCTCGCTGGCCGAGGTCAAGCTGGCTGCCGCCATTCCCGATGCGAAGCTCTATTTCATGCACCCGGTCAAGAGCCGCGAAGCCATCGCCGCGTCTTACGACGAATACGGTGTGCGCGATTTCTCGCTCGACTCGCATGAGGAACTGGAAAAAATTCTCGATGCCACCAGCAATGCTTCCGACCTCAATCTTTACGTGCGCCTGTCCATCCCCAGCGAGGGGGCGGTCTATAGCCTTGCCGGCAAGTTCGGCGTGGCTCTGGAGCAGGCGGCTTCGCTGCTGGCGGCGACGCGCAAGGCGGCCAGCCGCCTCGGCGTGTGCTTCCATGTCGGCTCGCAATGCATGAATCCGGAGGCGTTCTCCGCCGCCATCCAGATGGTGGCCGACCTGCTGGTGCAGACCGACGTCCGCCTCGATATCCTCGATATCGGCGGCGGGTTCCCGTCGATCTATCCCGGCATGACGCCGCCGCCGCTCACGCGCTATATGAAAGCCATTAAAAAGACGCTGCAATCGTTGCCGCAGCTGGCCGAATGCCAGGTGCTGTGCGAGCCCGGCCGCGCGCTGGTCGCCGAGGGCGGCTCGGTTGTCGTGCGCGTCGAGCTGCGCAAGGGCAACATGCTGTACCTGAACGATGGCGTGTATGGCAGCCTGTTCGACGCCGGCAGTCCCGGCTTCGTCTTCCCGGTCAAGGCTATCCGCCCGCGCGGTCAACTTTCCGCGGAAACGGCCGAATTCGGCTTCTTCGGCCCGACCTGCGACAGCATCGACGCCATGAAAGGGCCGTTTGTGTTGCCGGCGGATATCCGCGAGGGAGACTGGATCGAAATCGGCCAGCTCGGCGCCTATGGCGCCACCATGCGAACGCGGTTCAACGGCTTCTACTCCGACCTCACGGTTGAGGTGGCCGATAAGCCGCTCTTGAGCATGACGGGCGTGCATTGACCAGCCGCGGCGTAAGCCCGTTCAACTGATGATATGGATTGCGTCTGCTGTAAGGCAGGTAAAGACGATAAGGGAGGTGATTATGACACATGACTCGGAGGAAAGAAATTTCAGGGCCGGCATGGAAATGGCAGAAAATTTGTGGAGAGCTAAAAGAGGCATTCCTGCGCCTATTCAACGGAGGCATACTGCGGTTGAGGAGACTGCCATATCAGCGTCGCAAGATGAGAATTCAGGCAAGGCGATGATGGAATATATAAGGGGATTGCAGGAGCAATATAGAAAATTAACTGGAGAGAGCTTTTGCAATGATAGCGGCGTGGCGACCATGGGGAATTATTTAGGCGGATTGCAAAAGGCCGTGC
>JAGWLJ010000011.1 GCA_028873275.1 Pseudomonadota bacterium | reverse complement strand
GCGGTTGTCGCCCGGCCGCCACAGGCCGAACGTCTGCGCCAGCTTGCGCTCGGGATCGACCAGCAGCTGCTGGGGAATATTCTCGGCCTTTTTAAGCTCCATAAGTTCGTCGGGCCCGGTATCGAAAATGAACACCTGGCCGATATGCTGTTCTTTTTGCCGGTTCAGCGGCTGCATCTGCCGGAAGAATTCCCGCACATAGTTGCGATCGTTGGCCGGCAGGAAGAACAGCGCCGTATGACGGCCGCCCATCGTCTCGATGGCAAAGCCATGCTTGGCGGCGCTGACCGTCTCGAACAGCGGCACGAAATCGCCTTCCTCCATGCCGTGCCGGCGCGGCGGCACGGCGGGAGCGGCATGGCCGTTGGCTTTTTTCCTGTCATCCAGCTCGGGCACATGGATGGGCTTGTCGCGGTATTTTTCCAGATCCCTGACGAACAGGCAGCGCAAGCCCTTTTCCGACACGGTTTTCTTTTTGAAATCGATGCCGGTGTATTCCTCGAACTGCGCCAGCGTCCGCGCCCTGCCGAAGCCATAGGATTCCAGATCCTTGAGAATATCGGGGTCGTCCGATGCACGAAACCCGGTCAGGTGATTGAAGCGCTTGAGGCCGCGCTCGCGCAGATACCTGATCTTCTTCTCGTTTTCTTTATTCAGGTCGCTCCAGTGCAGCGGCCGCACCGAGCCGCTCTTCGCCTTGTTGTCGTTATAATAGTGATACATCAGCGGCCGGCGGGCGGAGAACACGTCCCAGCCATGCGTATAGGCGCGGGCGGCGTAGCTGATCTCCTCCTGGTCGAAATAGAGATAGGGATCATACGGCACTTCGGTAATGATATCCGCCTCGGAGAATACGAAACCGGCCGCGATGAAAGCGCCATTCAGCGGCTTCTCCGGCACGCGGTCGATCAGTTCGTTCTTGCCGCGGAGATTGCCGTCCGGCAGGAAGGGCTGCACGCGGCGCACCACGGAAACGACTCCGTTTTGCAGCTGGTAAGGCGGCGTATAGGCCCCCATGGTGCAGGAAAGCACCGGCTTGGCGGATTCGCAGGCCTTGAGTTCTTCTATCATCAGCTCGTCCCATCCCGGCACGAAGCGCATATGGGCGTCGATCTGCAAGGCGTAGCGCTCGCCGTTCCACAGCTGTTGCGCCTGGTGGCGCGCCCAGCATACGCCCTCGGCCTCGCGCCAGTCCACCGGCAGCATGCTCACCTGCTTGGGGCGCGTGGAGACGGTGAAGCAGTCCTTGTCCTTCTCCGGGTCGAACTGCCAGCAGATGCCGATGCGGATGCGGTCGGGATGCGCCGCCTTCTCGAACAGGTCCTTGACCGTCCACTGGCATTCCTTATCGCGGTAGCTGGCGATGTTGACAAAGATGCTATCTTTCAGCCCGTGCCCGTTGGAGAGATGGATTTTTTTATTCTCCGGCTTCGGGTTCCTGGCCTCCAGGTTCCACACGCCTTCCAGCGCTCCCTTGCTGACTTCACGCTCCTGCCAGTCGATGCCGGCAAACGCCCACAACGCCTCCAGCGGTCGTGTATGGCCAAGCCCGTAATGCTCAAGGCCTTCGATGGTTTTCTTATCCTTTGCCTCCTCGAACCCCAGCAGGTGCCGCACGCGCATGCGCGATTGCTGGCTTCTTTCGCTGGCGGTATTGCGGTAATGCTGCAGGGGCATGGTTTCCTTGCGCACCCAGTAATGAAACAGCACCACGCGATCGGGCTGAAAAATGTCCCAGCCATGGGTCCACAGCCGTGCGGCGTAGCTGATCTCATCGCCATAAAAATGTATGCCGGGATCGATCGGCACTTCTTTCAGCAGGGCGGCGCGCGCGAACATGAAATTGGCCACGTAAAACGGCGAAGGGTACAGCCCACCCCGCTCGCTTTTCTCCTCCACAAACGTGCCGGTGATGTGGATCAGCTGCGGGTCGCGCTCGTTGCCGAAGCGGCGCACGCGCATGCGCAGCAGATGGCCGGGACTGGCGCTGCGCTTGTCCGGCGGATCGTAATTGGGCAGGTAGCCGCTGACGACCGGCTTCTGCGCCGGGCAGCGCTTCAGCATGTCGATCAACGTCTTGTCCCAGCCCGGCTCGAAGCGCATATGGCTGTCGATCTGCAGCACGTATTCCTCGTTCCTGCGCAGCTCAAGCGCTTTGGCCCGTGCCCAGTTGGCGCCCTGGCTTTCCTTGTAGTGGCACTGGGTAATCATGATCTGCCCCGGCCGAAGCGCCGCATCGACCAGGCAGTTCTGATCCTCCTCCGGATCGGCCTGCAGGCAGACGCCGACATGGATACGCCCTGGATACGCCGCTTTTTCGAACAGGTCTTTCAGCGTATGCCGGCACTCCGGGTCGCGGTAACTGGCGATAGCGACAAAAATAGAAGGCCGCGGAATCACCCATTTGCCGCTCATGGCATGCGGGGCGATGGTTTTGGTGGCGAAATCGACGCCGGCGAAACGCCAGTAATCCTCCAGCCGCCGCTCGCTGCCCAGCGGGTATTTCTCCAGCTCGGCCAGCGCCTCCCCATCGTCGGTTTTTTCCATGCCGAACAGGTGCAGGTTGCGCTTGCGCGCCTTCTGGTGGCGCGGATTCTGCCGGTCGCGGTACTGGTCGCGGTCCTTGATGTTCTCCGGATCCCAGTAATGATAAAGCGCCCGCCGGTCGAGCTGGAAGAAATCCCAGCCATGCGTCCACAGCCGCGCCGCCTGGTTGATCTCGTCGCCCCAGAAATCGATATGCGGGTCGAAGGGCGCCTCCGCGAAAGCATCGGCCGGCGCGAAGATGAAATTGGCTACGCAGGAGCAGGCCGGCTCCATGCGGCCTTTGACCTTTTTGGCCGGCACGTAGAAACGGTTGAGGTTGATCAGCTGGGCGTCGCCGGCGAATCCCCAGCTCGACACGCGCAGCCGCTCGATCTCGCCCTTGTCCGGCTCCAGTGCGGCGGGCGGCTTGTATCCGGGCAGCCAGGCGGTGACGATCGGCTTATCGCTGTCGCAGCGCTTGAGCGCATCGAGCAGCGTCTTGTCCCAGCCCGGCTCGAAGCGCATATGCGAATCGATGACCAGCACGTATTCCTCGCCCTGCCGCAGCTGCATCGCCTGCGCCCGCGCCCAGTTGGCACCTTTGCTGTCGCGGCAATGGAACTGGATCACCCGCACCTGTTCCGGGCGCGGAGGGTCGACGGAGAAATAGGCCGTATCGGCCTCCGGATCATATTGCCAGCAGACGCCGACATGGATGCGCTCGGGATGCGCGGCTTTTTCGAACAAGTCCTTCACCGTCCACTGGCATTCGGGATCGCGGTAGCTGGCGATGGCGACAAACAGACGCGGCTGGGCGGCAGCGCATGCCTTTTTTGCTTCATGGAGCTGATGGTGTTTTTCCAGGGCCGCCGCGAGGAAGCCGCTCTGCGGCATGCTGCGGATGATTTCGAATCCGCGCTCGGCGATGCGCGCCCGTTCTTCCGGATGCTCCAGATAATAAAGAGCGCGCTCGGCCATTTCCTCGTGGCGGCAGAATACCACGCCGCCGCGAAAGCGGCGCTCCGCATCCTTGTCCGGGCCGCTCTCGGAGATGACGAAGCGCTTATTGGCCAGGAGGTAGGATACACGGACGATCTCGAACAGGTTTTCCTGAGCCTGATGAATATTCAGATGGACCTTGCTGCGCGCCAGCCATTGATCGCGTTCTTCGCCGAAGGCTTCGGCCAGCTGGTGGACTTTGGCGCCCTGGCGGCGCAGCGCATCGAGAACGGCGTCCCGGCGCGGCTGCCGGGTGCCGACCAGCAAGACATCCGTATCTTCCTCAGCGGCAGGAATGCGCGTCAGCTCCTCGGCATAGCCGATGCCGCAATGCACGGCGGATTCGATACCGAGCTTCTTAAGCGCGGCGATATTACGCAGGCTGAAATCCCACACGGGGTATTTCTTAAGCAGTTCGATATAGCCATAATCGGGCTTGAACCATCCCCAGCCCGGATGAACCTGCTCGAGATTGAACAATATGAGATTCTCCGGCAATGTTATTTTCAGGTAAGGGGCCAGATGCGGCCCCAGCACCAGCGCCGTGCCTTTGATGTCCGCCGCGTCACGCACGACAGGCACGTCATAGCCCAGCGTTCTGAATGCGGACTGTAATCCCACCGCCACCTCGTCAAACACCCGCGACCAGATGAAATCAGGAGAAGAAAGAACCCAGATCGTATAGCGCTCTTGCATTACCGACGGCCACTTGATTTTTCGGTTGCATATCCTTATGCATACCGCCATTTTTAACAAAATATTAGAATTGGCTTACTCATGCAAATTATTATCCTTGGAATGCACCGCTCCGGCACGTCGGTCGTAACGCGCATGGTGAACATGATGGGAGCCTATGTCGGGCCGGAAGGCAGCCTGCTCGGCTTCACCCGGGACAACCCGAAGGGCTACTGGGAGCGCAAGGATGTCATCCAGTGCAATATCGGCCTGTTCAGGCTGTATAACGCCACCTGGCCCAACATTATGAACTGGCCGCTGCCGCACCGCCCGCGTGAGCTGCCGCCCCAGCTGGAGAACGACCTGCGGACGCTGGTGATGAACCTCGACTCCCACCGCCCGTGGGTCATCAAGGACCCCCGCCTCTGCCTCACCCTCCCCTACTGGAAGAAATTCCTGGAAGTGCCGGTGGCGGTGATCGTGTACCGCGACCCGCTGGAAATCGCCCAGTCGCTGTTCATGCGCGAAAAGGATTCGATGGCCATCGAGCGCGGCATCGCCCTGTGGGAGTATTACGCCATCGCCATGCTGCAATCCTCGGCCGGCATGCCGCGGGTATTTGTCTCGCATGCCGAATTCCTGCAGCACCCGGTGGAAGCAGCCGCCAAGTTTTATGCCGCCCTCACCGACCACGGCGTGCAGGGCCTCCGCCTGCCGCGGAGCCGCGAGATCACCGCCTTCATCGACCCGGCGCTGTACCGCTCAAAACCCAGCCCGCAGAACCGTGAAACCTACGCGCTGACGAAATTCCAGCAGGAGCTGGCTGAAATGCTGCAAGGCAAGCGGCCGGTGCCGGCGACGCTCACGCTTTCAGCAGAGAGCAAAAAACAGCTGGCGCAGCCGGTGGCAGCAGCGACGGCGTAATGATATTGTCATCCCGACGCAGACTGGGATCCATGCCGCCGGGGCGGGAATGACACAAAGAGGAATCATGCCTACTGATCAAGACACCCTCCGCCTCCTCCAGCGCATCGCCGCCGGCATCGAGAAGCTCTCGCCGCCGCCGGAGCCGGTTCCGGATATCAAAAGCGCTGACGCTTATCTGTGGGATGCCGGGCTGAAGGCGCTGCTGCCGGTGCCGCACGTCAGCCATGTCGACCTGGCGCTGCTCAAAGGTGTCGATCAGCCACGCGACATATTGCTGGCCAACACGCGCCAGTTTGCCAAAGGCCATTCGGCCAACAATGCCCTGCTGTGGGGTGCGCGCGGCATGGGCAAAAGTTCGCTGGTCAAGGCCATTCACGCAGAGATCAACCGGGAGGAGCCGCATAGCCTGGTGCTGGTGGAGATCCACCGCGAGGACATCCACTCCCTGCCGCATTTGCTGAATATTCTTCGCGGATGGGTGATCCGTCGCTTTATCCTGTTCTGCGACGACCTCTCTTTCGACGCCAGCGACAGCAGCTACAAGTCCCTGAAAACCATCCTCGAAGGCGGCATTGAAGGCCGTCCTGGCCATGTGCTGTTCTACGCCACCTCCAACCGCCGCCACCTGATGCCGCGCGAGATGATCGAGAACGAGCGCTCCACCGCCATCCATCCCGGCGAGGCCGTCGAGGAAAAAATCTCGCTGTCCGACCGCTTCGGCCTGTGGCTGGGTTTTCATGCCTGCGACCAGGACACCTACCTGGCCATCGTCGAAAGCTACGTGCGCCATTACCGGCTGGAGATCCCGCTCGGGAAACTGCGTTCCCAGTCTCTCGAATGGGCCGCCGCGCGCGGTTCGCGCTCCGGCCGCGTCGCCTGGCAGTTTATCCAGGACATGGCCGGCAGAATGGAAAAAATTATCTGAGCGGAGGTGCCGTAAAGGCCGCCTGATGTCTCGATAATGCATCCTCTGCGCAGTTTCCTGCCTGTTGATGCCTTTGGCAGCGCTGCGCAGGCGCGGATACGGGTGAGATCGCGCTCCAAACCTATGCGAAAATGCGCAAAACCTCAGCCGGGCGAAAGCGAGTGAGCGCTTCCCGAAGCCGAACGATACCTGAAAGCCGGGATCCGGCGCGTTACTATGGGCTTCTCCTTCCCGGCCATGACTTTAGGGCATACATTATGAGCTGAAGCACTCCGTTAAAAACGGAGAAATGTCACAGAATGTCACGCCGAAAAAGCAAAATGCAAAATAGGCGGCATTGATTTAAAAGAATAAATCGCCCTCTAACGCTTCACTATGTGACGAAAAGGGCTCCGAAACGCATCCGAACGTAGCTAAAGCTGCGCGAAACGCGTCCAACGCATGCGAAACGATACGAAATACCTGCGAAAATGCTCCTTACGCAGACAAAAAAACGGGGAGGATTGCATCCTCCCCGTCGTGCCTGTGCAGATGGCGATGCGGATTAAGCGGCCACCTTGTCGTCCTGCTTGGCAGCCACGCGGCTGGCCGGCCGCGCGCCAGCCTGCGCGCCGACGGTTTTGATTTCGCCGGTCAGCTCGCCGCCGCGCTCGATCTCGATCTCGCCGTAGGTGATCTTGCCGCGCACGCGGCCGGTGGAGTAGATGACCAGACGGTTGCGCACCACCAGATCGCCTTCGAACAGGCCGCTGATTTCCGCGTCCTCGATATGGGCTGAGCCCTTGAAGGAACCGGACTCCGTAATCTCGACGGTATGAACTTCATTGAGAGTGGCGTCCACCTTGCCTTCAATCACCAGGCGGTCGCAGGTGGCGATTTCGCCCTTGAGCAGGATGTCGCTGCCGACGGTCAACACGCGGCGGTTGCCCTTGCCTTTTTCGGCGATCGGAGAAACGGCGGGAATGGGCGCGGCGGGCTTGGCTTCCGGCATGCGGTTGCGGGTCAGGTCGCTGGTCAGCGCACTGGCGTTGGGGCGGAAGGCGGAAGCGGTCGCATTCGGGCGCGGATCCGTGACCGGGCGGGCCGGCGCAGCGGCCGTAGCCGGAGCGGCGGCGGAAGAAGCGGCCGCCGGAGCAGCGGAAGCAGCCGTCTGCACGCCAGAAGAAACGGGGGATACGACGGTGGCGGACTCGACGGGCGCGTTGGGATCGGTCGGGAACAGGGTATCTTCATCTTTGCGGCGGAACATAAAACTCTCCTAAAGCGGCATATGAGGTGGCACAGGCACCGGTTTTCGGCGCAACACATTTCTGACAGTATAAGAATTGAAACCGTTGCGCCACAAAAAATTTATTTTATCTGCCACCGTGATGATGCCGCCTTAACGCAATCGCTTCCTGCGAAAAAAAACATTGCCGGCAAGCGCGGTAAATAACGGGTGGGTGAGAATAATATTAAGCAGCCAATCCGGCGCCAGCGACTCATAGGATTTACGCAGGCACTGCTTGAAATAAAAGCGCGGATAGGCGCGCTCCAGCAGCAGTGCCGGATGCGGCGCACTGTGGCGAATATGCGCCGCCAGCGCCTCGCCGAGCATTTTGCCGTAATGCAGGGCCGTGTGAATGCCGCCGGCGGTCAGCGGCGAGACGATGCCCGCCGCGTCGCCCAGCAGAATAACGTTGTCCCGCGCAAACGGCTTGACCAGCCCGCCCACCGGAATCAGCCCGCCGCGCCGCGCCGCCACCTTCGCCTGCGAAAAATCGAACACGCCACCCACACGCGAAACGAAGGCATCAATATCCGGCTTCTTCGGCATGCGGCTGGCCAGCCCCACCTGCGTCACACCGACGCCGGGAATCACCCAGCCGAGATAGCCATGCGCCAGCCGCTGATCGAGGAAACAATAAAAGGCTTTCGGATCGGGCAATTGCAATCCCTCATATTCCGCCTCGGCGCCGAGCAGGAACTCCGTGTTCTGGCCCAGACGAAAATCATCCGCCACTTTCGAGCGCGGGCCATCGGCCCCGATCAGGAAGCGACAGGAAAACTTCCCATTGACGCTTATGGCCTCGCCCTCCTGTACCGCCGATGCATATGGCGTGTCATACATAATGGCCGCGCCCGCCTTTACAGCTTCGTCGGACAGATGGCGCATCAGCCCCGGCGTGTCGGTGGTCAGAAAAAAATAGTCGGGCGATTGCAGCTCGACATAGTTGAGATTGGGGGCGTAGAGCCGCACATCGGTCACCCTGCGCGTAAGATGCGGCGGCAGCGCGAATTCCTCGGCGCATTCCCCGACGATGATGCCGGTGGTATGCATGCCGATGCCCGGAGCTTTCTTTCGCTCAAGCACGGTGACACCGATGCCGGCCTCCGCCAGCGCTTTAGCGCAGGCCAGCCCGGCGAACCCGCCGCCGGCGATGATTATGTCAGTGTAAGCGATCATATTGCATTACATTATACTATATGCTATAGTAAGCCATGTTGTTGTTAAGAGGTGTTATGCAAATGGAAGCCCCTAAAATCAATCTGAATTTTCGCGCCGACGCCAAGAAAGTCGCTGTGCTCGATGCGCTGGCCAAATCGCTTGATCGCGATCGCAGCTATCTGCTGAACGAAGCGCTCAGCCAGTATGTGGAGTTGCAATCCTGGCAGCTTGAAGAAATCCATCAGGCGATTGCCGAGGCAGACGCCGGAAAAACCGTTAGCCATGAAGAAGTATTAAAGCAACTGGCCAAGCGGCGCAAAAAATGAAACTGCGGTGGACCCAGCGCGCGGCGCATGCCTTCGCAACGGTGCTGGATTATGTGGAAGAACGCAACCCTGCCGCTGCCACACGCATGGAAGCGCTGATACTCAAAGCCGCTGCACGCATAGTCGATTTTCCCGCCGCCTGCCGTCATGGCCGGGTATCCGGCACCTGCGAAATGGTCGTACCAGGCACCCCTTATATCATTATTTACCGGGTGGAGACGCAGTGGGTGGTTATTCTTCATCTGCTTCATTCCAAGCAGCAATGGCCGCCGCAATAAGAGGCTTATAACAGCTGCAGGATCTTTTTCTCCGCCGCCGACATCGGAAGTTTTTTCAATTGCGCCGGGCTGTGCCAGTGTTTTCCTTGACCTCTGGCGTTCTCCATATACACCTCCGCTTCCAAAGTAAAATGGCTGTATTGCTGACGGATGTGGCCGAGGTAAACACATCCCCTCACCCGGCGCTCCGCGCCACCTTCTCCCTCGCAAAAATGATACAGCCCGTTCAGGAATTTTCCTTTGCGCGGCGTGGCGTAAATTTCCCCCTTGCTATTGCGCCGCACGATGATCCATTGGCGGCGCAGCGGCGGCGCTTTTTTGCTTTTCGGCGCGGGATAGGATTGCGGAGATGCCTTGCCTTCGCAGATATTCTGCGCCGGGCACTCAGGACAGCGCGGCGCGCGGCGGGCGCACAGCATGGAACCGATATCCATCATGGCCTGATTGTAATCGAATGGCTCTTTCGTATCGAGCAGCAGCCGGGCTTTCTCCCACAGCCCGGCATCGTCGGGTTTTTCCAGCGCGAAAATGCGCGACAGCACGCGCTTGACGTTGGCCTCCATCACCGCCACCGCCTGGCGGTAGGCGAAGGCGGCCACCGCATGCGCTGTGTTGCGGCCGATGCCGGGCAGCGCCATTAATTCATCAACGGTGTCAGGCAGAGTTCCATGGCAGCGCTTCGCCGCTTCATGCAGGTTGGCGGCGCGGTTGTAATAACCCAGTCCCTGCCAGGCGGTCAGCACGTCTTTTCGGCTGGCGGCGGCCAATGCCGGCAGGCTGGGAAAGCGTCTCAGGAACTGGAAATAATAGCGCTCGAGCACCGTTTTCACCTGCGTCTGCTGCAGCATCACCTCGCTGATATAGATGGCGTAGGGATCGGCGGTAGTGCGCCAGGGCAGCTCGCGCCGCCCGTGCGCCGCATACCAGCGGTGCAGGCGGCGGTGAAAATCGGCGATACTCTTTTTATTCATTGCGAAGCAGCGCCAGCGGGCGAACGCCCAGGGTGATATGCGTGGCGATGAAGCCCAGCAGCAGCGCCAGCGCCAGGCTGCCGATCAGCGTCATCAGCAGCACCGAGGGCATCAGCGCAAAATCGGAGAAGATCATCAGCTGCATGATGGCCCAGGCGGCCAGCGCGCCGATGAGGGCAGAAGCGGCGGCCACCGCCAGCGCCACCAGCGCGAATTCCGTGAGATAGATGCCGAGGATGCGGCGGCGCGTCACGCCCAGCACTTTCAGCATCACCGTGTCGAATATGCGGCGGGAGAGCGAGGCGTGCACGGCGCTGCCCATCACCAGCACGCCGCAGATAACCGTCATGGCCGCCGCCGCCAGCACGGCATTGGAGATCTGGCGCAGCATCGACGAGAGCTTGCCCAGTGCCTCGCGCACGTGGACGATGGCGACCATCGGGAAATCCTGCGCCAGCATCGCCTCCACCGCCTTCTGCCCCTGCAGCGGAACGCTGACAGTGGCGATGTAGGTGGCGGGAAGGCCGTCCAGCGCGCCGGGGCTCAGCATGATGGCGAAGTTCATCTGCATCGTTCCCCACTGGATGTCGCGCAGGGAGGCAATGGTGGCGGTGATCTCCTTATCCAAAGCGGCGATGGTGATGGTGTCGCCCAGCTTCAGCCCCATGCCGCGGGCCAGGTTGGCGTCAAAGGATACCAGCGGCGGGCCGCGGTAATCAGCGCTCCACCACTTGCCGCGCACGATATGGGCGTTTTCTGGCGGCGCGGCGGCCCAGGTCAGCCCGCGCTCGCTCTGCAATGCCCAGCGAGCACTTTCGGCGATGTCCATCCGGTCGGTTGGCTGGCCGTTCAGCCTGACGATATGCCCGCGCACGATGGGCAGGTCGGTGACGCACTGCACCTGCGGAATCGCTTTTAACTTATCGAGCAGCTGCTCGCGCTCGCCGGGCTGGATATCGAGCAGAAAGAAAGCCGGCGCATGCTCGGGCAGCCCCTCTTCCATCTCATGGCGCAGGTTGCCGCCGACCAGCGTCAGCGCGATCATCAGCGTCATGCCGATACCCAGCGCCACCACCATGCTGGCCGTCGCCGCGCCGGGGCGGGACAGGTTGGCCAGCGCCATGGAGACGGTCAGCCGCCAGCCCTTATGCGCGCGCTGCAAGGCTGCCCGCTTGATGCCTTCGCTAATGGCGTAAAACACCAGCAGCGACACCGCCAGCCCGGCGGCGAAATAGAGCGGTATGCGCAGCGTATGAGTGAAAAGCACGGCCAGCCAGATCATGCCGATAATAAGCACCCCCATGATCGTCATCACCGGCACATTTTTAAATGGCAGCGCCATTGCCGTATGGAGGTACCCCCTGAACAGCGCCGCCGGTTTAATGGGGGCCGTCTGCGCCAATGGCAGCAGGCTGAACAGCAGCAGCGTCAGTAGGCCAAGCCCGGCGGAAAGGATCAGCGGTTCCGCATATACGCCGCGCTCGCCGCCAACCGGCAGCAGATTGCTGAAAAGCGTGACCAGCGCCATTTCGCCGAGCGTACCCACCGCCAGCCCGTAAGCGATGGCGACTACGCCAACGATCAGCAGCTGGATAAGGTATACGAGGTAGATATGGCTCTGGCTGGCGCCCAGGCACTTAAGCGTGGCGATGGTGTCGCGCCGGCTCCAGACATAGACGCCAGCGGCATTGCCGATGCCCAGCCCCGCCACGATCAGCGTGGTGATGCCGGTCAGCGCGAAGAACAGCGCCATGCGGTCGATCAGGCTGGTGAGGCCGGGCGCGCTGTCGTGCCAGTCGCGCACATGCCAGTGCGCGTTGGGAAAGGTCTCCGCCAGGTCGCTTTTCCAGCCGGTGAGGTCGGCGCCTTCCGGCAGCCTGACGCGGTAGCGGAAGGTCACCATGCTGCCTTCGGTGATCAGCCCGGTGGCACGGAATCCCCTGATACTGGTGATCACGCGCGGCCCCAGCGGCACGCCGCTGACGCTGCGGTCCGGCTCGCCGGCGATGACGGCGCGAATCTCGAAGGTCGCATCACTGATGCGAAAACGGTCGCCCACTTTGAGATTCAGCATATCGAGCAGGCTCTGGCCCACGGCTGCGCCGAACAGCTTATGCCCGGTATCGTTGTAGAATACCGGATCGCGCTCTTCATTGAGATCGAGCGTGCCGTAAAGCGGATAGGCTTTGTCGACACCCTTGAGCTCGACCAGCGTGCGGTTTCCTCCCTTGCCGGGGAGATTCTCCGCCATGGCGCGCATGTCGAGCGCGCGCGATACCGTGCCGCCGGTCAGCTCCGCATGCATGCCCAGCCGCTCGCCCGCAGGCTTGTAGAGCTGGCGGATTTCGACGTCGCCGCCCAGCAGGGATTTGGCGTCGCGGTCGATGCCCGCCTTGAGCGCCGATACCATGGAGCCGATGCAGCTCATCACCGCCACACCCAGCGCCAGACATAAAAACAGCAGGCGCAGCCGACGCCATCCGCCGCGCAGGTCGCGCAGGGCGTGACGCCATAATATCCCTCTCCCCTTGAGGGAGAGGGTGGCGAGCATGGCGAGCCGGGTGAGGGGAAATCGCGTCAGGAATCCCCTCACCCTACCCCTCCCCCTCAAGGGGGGAGGGAATAATCCTCCCATCGGCGAGATGGATGACGCGGTCGCAGCGGCCGGCCAGCTGGGCGTCATGCGTGATCAGCAGCAGGGTGGTGCCCTGCGCGCGGTGCTGGCTGAACAGCAGGTCGATCACCTGCTGCCCGGTGTCGATGTCGAGATTGCCGGTCGGCTCATCGGCCAGCAGCAGCTTCGGCTGGGCAACGAAAGCCCGCGCGATGGCCACCCGCTGCTGCTCGCCGCCGGAAAGCTGGGCAGGATAGTGATGCAGCCGGTGCGACAGCCCCAGGGCGGCCAGCGCTTCGGCGGCGCGCTGCCGCGCATCGGCATGCCCCGTGAATTCGAGCGGGATGGCCACGTTTTCCAGCGCCGTCATGGTGGAAATCAGGTGAAAGGACTGGAACACGATGCCGATATGCCGGGCGCGGAACAGCGCCAGCTCGTCTTCGCTTTTGGCAGCAAGATTTTCCTGCGCCACGCAAACGCGCCCGGAAGTCGGCGCTTCCAGCCCGGCGATCAGCATCAGAAGCGAAGTCTTGCCCGAGCCGGACGGGCCGACGATGGCCAGCGCCTCCCCCTCCCCCGCCTTGAGGCTCACCTGGCGCAGGATATCCACCTTTCCGGCCGGCCCGGCCAGCGAAAAATCAACGGATTCGAGGCTGATCATAAGATTTCTTGAGAAATATGCGGATTCATAGGATAATATCTATCTAGTGACTATGAAAAGATTTTTCGAGCGTTTTCTCGTTTTCCTGCTGCTGGCGCTGCCGTGGTCGCCGGCGCTGGCGCAGGATATCCGCGTCGTGGTATACGGCGACAGCTTGACCTCCGGCTATGAACTGCAGCCCGAGCAGGCCTTCCCGGCCCGGCTCGACAGCAAGCTGAAAGCGGTGGGCTTCACCAACGTCAAGGTGATCAACATGAGCGTGGCGGGCGAAACTACCGCCGGCGGGGTGGAGCGCATGCCGTCGCTGCTGGCGCAGCATCCCGACATTGTCGTGGTGGAGCTCGGCGCCAACGACGCGCTGCGCGGCATCAACACCATCATGATCTCCTCCAACCTGTCGAACATCGTGAACCAGCTGCACTCGAACAATATTTATGTCGTGCTGATCGGCATGAAGGC
>JAGWLJ010000228.1 GCA_028873275.1 Pseudomonadota bacterium | reverse complement strand
TTCCAGTTCGCGGCGCTTGTTGCGGGTGCTGAGAACGCTCTGCAATTCATAGACGTGATCGAAATGGTCCTCGATCGCGTGCTTGTTGCGGCCGGTGACGAAGATGAACTGTTCAATACCTGCCGCTCGTGCTTCCTCAAAAGCATAATGAATCAACGGCTTGTCGACGATGGGCAGCATTTCCTTAGGCATCGACTTGGTGGCGGGCAAAAAGCGCGTGCCCAGCCCCCCGACGGGGAAGACCACTTTTCTGATGCGAGGATGCGGCATAGGCGGCTTTTGTAAGGGAAATCGGGGAAAAGTCAAACCAGTTTGCGCTTGACAGCCAGCAAGCTGCGGCTATGTTATCTGCCTCTTAAATAAAGGATACCGCCATGGCCAAGAAGAATATCGTTCTCATCAAGCTGGTTAGCTCCGCCGACACGGGGTTTTATTACGTTGCCAAGAAAAACCCCAAGACCAAGACCGAAAAGCTGTCGTTTAAGAAATACGACCCGGTGGCGCGCAAGCATGTCGTTTTCAACGAAGCCAAGATTAAATGAGGAAATCTCTAGCGGCTTTGCCGCTTAGGATTTTTTTATCCCGGAATTTGCGCAGCAAATGTCCGGGATCTTGTAAAGCCATATCGGATTAGGTAAAGATGCCCGCCAAGGATGCTCCTGATATAACAGCCAACACGGCCCCGGCGCAGGCCGGCACCGCCGACGCGCAGGTGCCGCCGGAACTCAGCGCCGAAAAAATGATGACCGACAATTTCCTGCTGCTCGGCGTCATTTTCTTCATTTTCTATTTCCTCCTGATCCGTCCGCAGCAGAAGCGCGTTAAGCAGCACCAGGAAATGATGAAAGGCCTCAAGAAAGGCGACAAGGTGCTGACCAATGGCGGCATTATCGGCACCATCGCCAAACTTGAGGATAACGATATCGCCGTCGTTGAAATCGCCCAGGGCGTTCGCGTGCGCATCAACCGCAGCGCGGTCAGCGAGGTGCTGGATGAGAAGGCGGGCGAAGGAGCGAATGATAACTGACTAGCTTTTCTTAGCGAGGCACGAGCTTAGAAAAGCTGTCATCCCGGAAAATGCGCAGCATTTGTCCGGGATCTCATGCAACATACCGTGTGCTCTAGATCCCGGCTTTCGCCGACATAACAAGGTAGGACCATGCTCCATTTCCCCCGCTGGAAAATCATTCTGATCGCCGGGTCCTGCCTGCTTTTCGTGCTGCTGGCGATCCCGAGCTTCCTGAACGAAAATACCCGCAACCGGCTGCCTGACTGGCTGCCGCATCATGCGGTCAATCTCGGCCTCGATTTGCAGGGCGGTTCGCAGCTCCTGCTCGAGATCGATTTCGACGCCTTCCTGCGCGAGCAGCTGACCAACCTCGTCGATGAAATCCGCGGTAAGTTCCGCGAGGAAAAGATCGGCTATCGCGGGCTGTCGGTGGCCGACAGCAAGGTGACCTTCAGCCTGCGCGAAGATGTTAAGGCCGATGTGCAGAAA
This sequence comes from Pseudomonadota bacterium, assembly GCA_028873275.1. GTDB lineage: Bacteria > Pseudomonadota > Alphaproteobacteria > Rickettsiales > SXRF01 > JABDCD01. The sequence goes on along the minus strand of JAGWLJ010000228.1, from coordinate 1,408 downwards.
ACGCTGGCCGATATCAGCCCCGACCTCGATGTGACGCAGGATAACGGCATCTACAGCGTCTCCTTCGGAGACCGCTGGCAGAAGGCCAGCCGCGCCCAGATCATGGACCAGTCGATCGAGATTGTGAACCGCCGCGTCAACGAAACCGGCACGCGCGAGCCGATCATCCAGCGCCAGGGCGAGAATCGCATTCTGGTGCAGGTGCCGGGGCTGGCCGATCCCGAGCATCTGAAGAACCTGCTTGGCCGCACCGCCAAGCTGACCTTCCACATGGTGGACGAATCGGTGGGAATGGACGACATCGAGCACGGCGTGGTGCCGCCCGGCGACCGCATCGTTCCCGGCGATGAGAAAACCAGCCATGCTGGCCCGCCGCGCAAATACGCGCTGTTCTCGCGCGTTGAGCTGTCCGGCGATATGCTGACCGACGCCCACGCCACCTATGACCCGCAGAGCAACGAGCCGGTGGTCGCCTTCCGTTTCAACACCGCCGGCGCGCGCAAGTTCGGCGAGATAACCGCCGCCAATGTCGGCAAGCTGTTCGCTATCGTCCTCGACAACAAGGTCATCACCGCGCCGGTCATCCGCACGCCGATTCTCGGCGGCAGCGGTATCATCAGCGGCAGCTTCACCACCGAATCGGCCAACGACTTGGCGCTGCTTCTGCGCGCCGGCGCGTTGCCGGCGCCGCTCAAAATCGTCGAGGAGCGCTCGGTCGGCCCGTCGCTTGGCGCCGATTCGATCGCGGCGGGGGCCAAGGCTTCCGTCATCGGCATCGGGCTGGTGGTGGCGTTCATGGTGGTGTTTTACGGGCTGTTCGGCCTGTTCGCCGATATCGCCATGCTGGTCAACGCCTTCATGACGCTGGCGCTCCTGTCGCTGTTCGATGCCACGCTGACGCTGCCCGGCATCGCCGGCATCGTGCTCACCGTCGGCATGGCGGTCGACGCCAACGTGCTGATCTATGAGCGCATGCGCGAAGAAGTGCGCAACGGCAAATCGCCCTACCAGGCCATCGAGGACGGCTTCCGGCTGGCCTTCGGCACCATTTTCGACTCGCACGTCACCACGCTGTCAGCGGCGCTGATCCTCTATTTCTTCGGCACCGGCACGGTGAAAGGTTTTGCCGTGACGCTGGCCATCGGCATCGTCTGCTCGCTCTATACGGCCGTTCTGGTAACGCGGCTGATGGTGGTCACCTGGCTGCAGCGCACGCGACCGAAGGCGTTGCCGATTTAGGAATCGGGTATCAGGAATCAGGAATCGGAAAAGATATTCTTGACTTCTGATACCTGATTCCTGATACCCGATCCCTGATATGGACATCACTCCCGCCACCTCTAAAAGCGCCATGGTCATCACTGGCTACGGCAACGGGCAGTTCCGCATCGGCGGCGAGGTTTATACC
>JAGWLJ010000227.1 GCA_028873275.1 Pseudomonadota bacterium | reverse complement strand
GGTCATTTAGGTTTCCTTTACTTTTAGCTTTTTGAGCCTATCATACCGGCCTATGGATAAGAAATCGTTACTCCAGTGGCAGATGGATGCCGGCGTCGATGAAGCGGTGGGCGAAGAGCCGGTGAATCATTTTTCTATTCCCTCCCCCAGCGAGGGGGAGTGTCAGGGAGGGGGGCAACCTTCAAGTAAGCCCCACCCCCTACCCCCTCCCTCAAGGGGAGGGAGTAATTCCAAGCCCCTGCACCATTCCCCCTCCGCCGCAGCGGCCATCGCGCGGCAGGCGGCCGATGGGTGCGAGACGCTGGCCAAACTGGAAGCCGCCGTGCGCGGGTTCGACGGCTGCGCCATCAAGAAGACCGCCAGCAAAACCGTCTTCGCCGATGGCAACCCGAAATGCACGGTGATGGTCATCGGCGAAGCGCCGGGCGCGCAGGAGGATGTGCAGGGCATCCCGTTCTGCGGGCCGAGCGGCAAGCTGCTCGACGCCATGTTCGCCACTATCGGCCTCACGCGCCCCGAGAATCTTTATATCTCCAACACCGTCTTCTGGCGGCCGCCGGGAAACCGCCAGCCGACGCCGGAAGAGACCGCCGCCTGCCTGCCGTTCGTCGAAAAGCACATCGCCCTCATCGCGCCGAAGCTGCTGGTGCTTTCCGGCGGCACGGCGACTACGACGCTGCTCAACAAAGACATCTCGATTTCAAAACTGCGCGGCAAAACCTATGATTACACCAACCCCTATCTTGCCTCGCCGGTGCCCGTCATGGTCACCTACCATCCTTCCTACCTGCTGCGCTCGCCGGGGCAGAAACGGCTCGCCTGGGCCGATATGCTGATGGTTAAGGATTTTCTCTCACAAAACCAGTAAGTTAAATTTGAATCGGATGGCATAATCCGTGCTTCTCCTGTCTTTACGGGAGAAAAATGCAACGGCAACGCACTGATTTACCTTATAAACCATTGTTGTCACAAAATCTTCACTGTATTATTAACCAATTTTTTACTACTATAGTAAGTGTAGGGTGATGAACCTACGGTAAAACATAAATATTTATTTTTAATAAATTGATTTATAAGGAAATAATATAGGTCTGGTGGCAAGGACTTGAATTATAAACAATATGTTAATATCACGCGATTTCGTCTTGCCTGCCAAGCTATTATGAGGTAAAAACGGCGCCCCTTATGAAAAACGCGAAAACACATCACCATTGCTTACGCGAAAAAATCGTCGCTGCCGTCACGCTGACTGCCGTGCTGATGATGATCGTCGGTTACGCCACGCAGCTGCACGGCGCACCGGACCTGATGGACAGCCCGCTCATCGTCCCCGAAACGGGCGACGCCCTGCCGGCGCTGCTCTCCGATAGCGACGCCTCCTATTATAAAGACATCTTCGCCGCCCAAAAAAAAGCCGAGTGGCGCACCGCCGACCGCTCCATAAAGCACCTGAACAATAAACTGCTGATGGGCAATGTACTGGCCGAGCGTTACTTAAGCCTGCATTACCATGCCAGCCCGGCGCAGCTTGCCGACTGGCTCGACCATTACGGCGACCTGCCGCAGGCGGGAGACATTTATAAGCTCGCGAGCGCGCACGCCGCCAAAGCGAAAATCGCCCTGCCGCCGCTGCACAGGCAGGCCGTCATGACCGGTTACGGCGACGATGCCGGCCTCGACCGCCGCGCCGACGCCGCCTACGACAAAACCTGGCAGGCGGGACTTGCCGCCTGGCGCAAGGGCGACAAGGCCAAAGCCGCCGATTATTTCTCCCGCATCGCCAACCATACCGACAGGCTTTCGCCGTGGACGGCTTCGGAGGCCGCCTACTGGTCGTGGCGCGCCTACGATGCGCTGGGCAACCACCGCGAAGCCACCCATTACTTAAGGCTGGCCGCCGCCTACCCGCGCAACTTCTACGGCATCCTCGCCCGCCGGCAGCTGCATGAATCGCTCAACATCAACACCGACGCCGCCACGCTCTCCGAGAACGATATCCTGGAGCTCATCAGCGTGCCTGCCGCCCGCCGCGCCGTTGCGCTGGCGCAGGTCGGCCAGATCGACCTCGCCGACCGCGAGCTGCGCGCCCGCTTCCCGCAGGCCGATGAGCATCAGAAATGGCAGCTGCTCGCGCTGGCGCACCAGCTCGGCCTCGCCTCGGTGCAGATCGGCATGGCGAAAGAACTGGAAGGCAAAGGCCACTCGCTCGACTATGCCCGCTACCCCGTGCCGCGCTGGCAGCCGCAGGACGGCTTCACCGTCGACCCGGCGCTGATCTTCGCCTTCATGCGGCAGGAATCGGGCTTCCACGCCTCGGCGGTGAGTTCCGGCGGCGCGCTCGGCCTGATGCAGCTGATGCCCAAGACCGCCCGCCTGATGCAGCGCGCCACCGACGTCAGCGGCAACGCCACCGACCCCGTCACCAACGTCACGCTCGGCCAGAGCTACGTGCAGCATCTGCTGAATAACCCGCTGGTCGAAGGCAACATGGTGTACCTCTTCGCCGCCTACAACGCCGGCCCCGGCAGGCTCCAGGAATGGAAGCATACGCTCCATGCCGACAGCGACCCGCTGCTCTTCGTCGAAAGCATCCCCAACGCCCAGACGCGCAACTACGTCAAGCAGGTGCTGGCGAATTACTGGATCTATTCCGCCATGGCCGGCACCACCGGCAACGACGCCTACGCACTGATAGGCGGCCAGTGGCCGTCTTACGACGGCTATATCGCCCCAGTCGCCAGCCGCGATTCGGGCGAACACAACGGCTAGGGTAATTCCGGCATATCCGGCTCGATCCAGCGAATAACATCCATAATATCCTGCCGCATCTTCGGCAGATCATAGCCAAGTATCGGTTCATAATGCGCGATGCGGTTGCGCAGGCGCAGCATGGGGTGCAGTTTTTTGCTGACGATATGCCGTTCGAGCG
>JAGWLJ010000226.1 GCA_028873275.1 Pseudomonadota bacterium | reverse complement strand
GGTCGACGGCGTTATCGAACGGCGCGCATGGGGCCTCTTCGGCAAGGATATCAAGGCGTCCAACGTGCAGGTGCAGCGCAATTCGACGTCCATGCTGGTGCCGCAGACGCAACCTCTCGGAGGTGCGGCGGAGAAAAGCGCGGAGAATGCGCCTTCCGGTTCTTATAATCAGTAGGTATGCCGTAAAACAGCGGTCGGAAGCGGTTAAAAAACAGGTTGTCTATTTTAGGATAAATTCCTAAAGTCGCGCATGCCAACCTGTTTCGCTTCCGATCGCCATGACGCGCTATACTGATAATCACACATCCGTCAGCGCAAAAGATTTCGTCATTCGGCGGCGCCCTCCCACCCTGCTGCAATTGCTGCTGTTATTCCTGTCGGTATTGATGGTCTCCCTGCCGGCGGTCCTGACCATCAGCAGCAAGACGGCGCTATGCGCCATACTATTCGGAATTCTTGGCGCGGCCGGCTGGTACGTGATCCTGCACATCCAGCGGCACCGCGACCTGCTGCTGGCGACGGAGTTCCAGAACGCCCTTTTTGCCTCGGCGCTGGGCGTCCACAGCAAATTCTGCCTGATCATCCGCCGCGACGGCAGTATCGTATATATGGACCAGTCATTCCAGGCCCTGTTTCCCGGTTTTCTCAAGGAATCCCGCCGCACCGTGCCCGACCTGCTGAAGCATGCCCGCGTCTCGGCGGAAGACAGTGACAGGGTATTCGCCGCCATCGGCCGGGGGGTGTATGACAAAGTCATTTTTGATATCGAGGACAGCGTGCAGCTGCCGCACCGCGTGGTGATCTCCATCGAGCCGATTCTGCGTCCCAGCGGATTCATCCTGCTGCGCGGACGTGAATTCGTCGAGCGCGCGGGCGAAGCGTCGGCAGAAAAACCGCTGCTGCCCAGATCCACCATTACGCTTTTTTCCTATGTCATGGACATGATGCAGGTCGGCGTTTATATGACCGATCCTGCCGGCGGCATCATTTACGCCAATCCCCTGCTGGAGCAATGGCTGGGATTCCGCGAAGGCGAAATAGCCTCCCATAACCTGTCGGTAAAGGACATTGTGAACCGGCTGCCGGATGAATACGAAGGAGAGGCGCTGCTGCAGAAGAAAGGCGGCGGCCAGTTGAAAGCCTTCGTCAATCAGAAAATCATCCGCGACGAACAACAGAAAGTGCTCGGGCATACTGCGCTGGTGCACCAGATTGCGCAAACGCCTAAAGGATAACGCCGGAGGTCGACCCCTATTCCCTATCAGCAGCTCAGCCATTTTATCGACACTTCCCCGATCGCCATCGTGACGCTGGACGGGCAGGGGCGCATGATCGAATGCAACCAGGCCTTCTACCGCCTGACCCAGAATACGCTGGCGGAACGCCTGCCGCTGCCGTTTACCGAGCTGCTGAATTCTGCCCGCCGGGCGGAAGGCGACGCCATCGTCAGGCGCGCCCTTTCCGGCTCGCTTCCCGCCGAGGCGCAGTCCTTCGAGCTGTCCCTGCCCAATGGCGTGGCGCTGATGGTATCGGCCTATTTCAGCGCGATGCAGGGCGGGGAGGGCGATCGCCTGATCCTGCACCTGGTCGATATCACCGAGCAGAAGAATCTCGAAGTGCGCTTCGTCCATTCGCAGAAGATGCAGGCGGTCGGCCAGCTGGCCGGCGGCATCGCGCATGACTTCAACAATTTGCTGACGGCCATGATCGGCTTCTGCGACCTGCTGCTGATGCGCCACCCGGCCGGCGACCAGTCGTTCGCCGATATCATGCAGATCAAGCAGAACGCCAACCGCGCCGCCAACCTGGTGCGCCAGCTGCTGGCCTTCTCGCGGCGGCAGACGCTGCAGCCCAAGGTGCTCGACATCAGCGACGTGCTGGCCGAGCTGTCTAACCTGGTGCGCCGCCTGATCGGCGAGAATATTGAGCTGAAGATGGTGCACGGGCGCGACATCGGCCATCTGCGCGCCGACCAGGGCCAGCTGGAGCAGGTGCTGATCAACCTTGCGGTCAACGCCCGCGACGCCATGCCCAAAGGCGGCGCGCTCACCATCCGCACCAGCAAGGTCGTCATCGACCGCGAGCATCCGCTGCCGCGCGATCTGGTGGCTCCGGCCGAGGAGGATACGCATATTCCCGACGGGCAGTATGTGCTGATCGAGGTCATCGATACGGGCGTCGGCATTCCCAAAGCCATCCTGCAGCAGATTTTCGAGCCGTTCTTTTCCACCAAAGCGGTGGGATCGGGCACGGGGCTGGGCCTGTCCACCGTCTACGGCATCATCAAGCAGACCGGCGGCTATATTTACGTGGCCAGCCAGGAAAACGAGGGCACCACCTTCAGCCTGTTCTTCCCGGCCGTGGCGCCGGAGGAGAACGTCGCCGCCGCCGAAAGCGAATCGGCTGAGAAATCCGCCGCCATGGATCTGACCGGCAAGGGCACTATCCTGCTGGTGGAGGACGAAACGCCGGTGCGTATCTTCGCGGCGCGGGCGCTGCGCAACAAGGGCTATACCGTGCTCGAAGCCGATTGCGGCGAAACCGCCATCGAACTGATGGCCAAGCATGGCCACGAAGTGGAGGTTATCGTCACCGACGTCATCATGCCCGGCATGAACGGCCCGGCCATGATTGACAAGATCGCGCCGCAGTTCCCCAACGCCAAGGTGATCTTCATCTCCGGCTACGCCGAGGACGTTTTCGTTAATAATTACGGCTCCGAGCGCAGCTTCAACTTCCTCGCCAAACCGTTCACCCTCAAGCAACTGGCGACCAAAATCAAGGAAGTCACGCGGGCGCGCTGACCGGCCTTATGATTTTTATGGATACCCGCATCAAGCCCGGGTATGACATCCATTATTGCCCGCGTGGCGGAATTGGTAGACGCAACGGACTTAAAATCCGTAGCTGAGCAATCGGTGTGCCGGTTCG
>JAGWLJ010000225.1 GCA_028873275.1 Pseudomonadota bacterium | reverse complement strand
CTTTTTCAGTCTCGACGAAAGATGTTATATCGGCCGTTTTGCTCATTGCAGGATGAGGGTTTTCGATTGCTGGTAATGGTCGCCGCCTCTCGTGGCCGACAGGCGCAGTTCCCATACGCCTGGCCACGGAAGCGCCGCGCTGCCACGGTACAGCCCGCGATCACCCTGAAGCGGAATTTCCACATCGTGCCCGGCCTGCGTCGGGCGGATCAGATGGGCGATAACACGGGCGTTGTCGAGAGGATGGCCGGCAGCATCGCGCAGCGTGAAGGCGATATCGACATTGAGCCCATGTGACGCGGTGGCCAGGGTGCTTTTCCATCCGGCTGCCTGCTGTGCGTCGGCGCTGGCGATGGCCGCATTATACGCCAGGCCTTTCTTATAGGAATCCTGGGTGATCTCGCCGGGATAGGTGCGGAAGGCGATCCAGGCGAAGCCGGAAAGCAGCGTTATGAAGCAGACAAAAAACGCAATGATCGCCCAGGGAATCCAATGAGCGTCATTGCGAGGAGGCATAGCCGACGAAGCAATCCAGGCTGCATCTTTCTGGATTACGTCGCTTCGTTCGCAATGACGGTTATCATTCATCTCAATTCCCACTTACGAATATTGAGCGGTGAGTATACGCCTCATGGCTCTGAATGTCCTGTACGATAAAATCCAGGTCACGCCGGGGAGCGGCAGGATCCGGCAACGCAGAGATCATGACGCGGAATTCGCCCACGTTGTCAGCAAAGACGGGGATATGCTCCGGCTCTACCGCGCCGGCGGCCTCGATCCTGAGGGCGGCGTCCGGCAGGCCTTGCACCGACAGCGCATAAATGCGATCGTCATGCGTCTTGTTGAGGATCTTGATGGTGTAGGTATTGCGGATGTGGCCGTCGGAGAGCTGGACGAACAGCGGGTTGCGGTCGTGCATGACGCTGAGTTCCAGCGATGTGCGCGTCAGCAGGCCAAGCAGCATCAGCCCGCCGACAGCAGCCAGAATCACGGTGTAATAGACGGTGCGAGGACGGATTAGTTTTAATCTCCCTCCTCCTAGAGGGGGAGGAGCCGACAGACGCGCCTCATAATTCTTCTCGGTATCGTAGCGGATCAGGCCCTGCGGCAGGCCCACCTTGTCCATGACGTTGTTGCAGGCGTCGACGCACAGGCCGCAGGCGATGCATTCCATCTGCAGGCCGTTCCTGATATCGATGCCCATCGGGCAAACGACGACGCAGGAATTGCAGTCGATGCAATGGCCTCGGCCTTCCCAGCTCTCGCCGGCCTTGTGATGGCTGCGCGGCTCGCCCCGATCCTTGTCATAGCTGATAATCAGCGTATCCTTGTCGAACATGGCCGACTGAAAGCGGGCATACGGGCACATATAGGTGCAGACCTGTTCGCGCGCATAGCCTGCCATCAGGTAGGTTGAGCCGGTGAGCGCCACGATCCAGCCGCCGACGCTCCACGGCACGTCGAAATGCCTGATCTGGTCGAAGAGGGTAGGGGCGTCGTTGAAATAGAACACCCAGGCGCCGCCGGTGACAAGGCCGATGGCCAGCCACACGGCATGCGTCAGCCCTTTTTTCCAGAGTTTTTCGAAGGTGAGCGGCGACTGGTCGAGCTTCATGCGCGCATTGCGGTCGCCCTGCACGATGCGCTCGACCCAGACGAAGAGATCCGTCCACACCGTTTGCGGGCAGGCATAGCCGCACCATACGCGGCCGAATAGCGAAGTGACGAAGAAAAGTCCGACGGCAGCCAGAATCAGTATTCCCGCCAGGTAATACACTTCCTGCGGCCAGATCTCGAGGCCGAAGAAATAGCCGCGCCGCCCCGGCATATCGATCAGGATGGCCTGATCAGGCGCGTGCGGCCCGCGATCCCAGCGCAGCCATGGCGTCAGGTAATAAATGGCAAGCAGCGTCACCATGCTCACCCATTTCAGCTTGCGGTACCTGCCCCACACGCGGCGGGGATAGATGCGGCGCTGTTTGGTGAAGAAGGTGATGGGTGCCTCCTGAGTCATGGGCGATCAGCACTATTGTTTCATGGCGCTGTCACTCTCTACGGTAACCGATAATTTCATCATGGGATGTATGGTGCAGCGCACCATATATTGTCCTGGGTCTCGGAATTTGTAAGCTACCGTGGCTTCCTGCGGCTTTTCCATCCCTGCATCGGTTTTTTCTCCTAGAGGAGAAGTAACGGTGACATTGTGAGTATACGCGTCGCTGTTTTTGAAGCGCAGCGTATCCCCTGCCTTGATGGTTACGCTGGTGGGATCGAACCTGCTGTTCGTCTGATCGACGGTCTGTTCCGCCGCATAGGTGGGAGAGGCCAGCAAGCCGGCCATCACAGATAGATACATCCAATGTGATTTCACTTATTCTCCTCCTCCTAATGAATGCACATAAACGGTCAGTTCCTTGATGGTATCGTCGCTCAGGCGGTTCTCCCAGGTCGGCATGACGCCGTGGCGCGGGTCGGTGACCTGCCGCATGATGTCGGCCTTGCTGCCGCCGTAGAGCCAGATATTGTCATTAAGGCGCGGCACGCCTTTTTCACGGTTGCCCTCGCCGCCGGCGCCGTGGCAGCTGACGCAGTTGGCGGCAAAGAGATCCTTGCCGCGCAGGTAAGCCGAGCTCTGGAGGGCTTTGTCGCCCTCATGCAGCTTTGCGACGTAATCGGCCACATCTTCGATCTGGTCGGGCGTCAGCATGCCGTCGCGGCCGAAGGCGGGCATCTGCGTGAAGCGCGTGTCGGGATGCGTCGAGCGCACGCCGACCTTGATAGTATGATAAATATCATCGAGCGTGCCGCCCCACAGCCAGTCGTCGTCGTTGAGATTGGGATAACCGTGCCCGCCGGCCGCGCCGGTGCCGTGGCAGGCGGCACAATGCTCCTTGAACGCCGCCGCGCCGCCGGCGCGTGCGAACTCATACAGCTGCGGGTCT
>JAGWLJ010000010.1 GCA_028873275.1 Pseudomonadota bacterium | reverse complement strand
GATTCAGGAAAACATAAAATAGCAAATTCAGAGGAACTTATAGCCAAGGCTTCATCTGAAAAAGTAATAGGCATTGGTGAGACGGGGCTCGATTACCATTATGAGACGAGTAGCCGGGAATTGCAGAAGGAAAGTTTCCTGGAGCATATCCAGGCGGCGCGGGTGACCGGCTTGCCGCTGATCGTCCATACCCGGGACGCCGACGAGGATACGGTTCAGATACTGACGGAAGAAATGGCAAAGGGAAAGTTCAAAGGCTTAATCCATTGCTTTACATCATCGCAATATCTGGCTGAAAAAATGATAGAATTGGGGTTACATATCTCGATGTCCGGCATCATTTCCTTCAAGAATGCCCAGGCTATCCGCGATGCCATCGCCGGTGTGCCGATAGACCGGCTCCTGGTCGAAACCGATGCGCCATACCTAGCTCCGGTGCCGTATCGCGGCAAGCGCAATGAGCCATCTTTTGTCATGTATACCAATAGAATACTTGCTGGTATTAAGAAAATACCTGAGAATGATTGCGCAAGGATAACGACGGAGAATTTTTTCCGCCTGTTCGATAAGGCAAAACCCATGAGCATATCATGCGGATAACCATACTCGGCTGCGGCAGTTCCGGAGGGGTGCCGCTGATCGGCTGCCAGTGCAGCGTATGCGTTTCCGATAACCCAAAAAACAGGCGCAGCCGGGTCTCGGTACTCGTCGAGGCTGAAGATATCAACCTGTTGATCGATTCATCGCCCGATCTTCGCCAGCAGGCGCTGCGTCACGATATACGGCGCATCGATGCCGTGCTCTATACCCATGACCATGCCGACCATACCGGCGGATTGGATGATTTGAGGTCTTTCAATTATTTGTCTAATGATGCTATACCAGTTTATAGCAATGACGATACTATCCAGCGGATTCAAAAGCGTTTTGCTTATGCGTTTCTGCCAAGGCCGGACGGAACCATCTGGTACCGGCCATGTCTGACACCGCATGTGATCCCGGATGGCAATCAGCATTTTACCGTATCGGGAATTCCGGTGACGGCGTTCGAGCAGCGGCATGCCAAAACGAAAACGCTCGGTTACCGCATCGGCAATTTTTCCTATTCGACCGATGTCAACGTTTTGCCCGAAGAGGCATTCGACGCGCTGCAGGGCACCGAGGTCTGGGTGGTGGATTGCCTGCGCTATACGAAGTCTCTCAGCCATTCGGATCTGGAAAACACGCTGGCGTGGATCGGGCGGGTCAGGCCAAAGCTGGCCGTGCTTACCCACATGGCTCATGAATTCGATTATGATGTTTTATCGAAAGAATTACCGCCGGGGGTTGTGCCGGGCTATGATGGTATGGTAATCGATCTGTAATGGCATGAGTAATTTTTCCATAATATATATTATACGATAAATAGATTATGCAGCAAACCACTTTCGACGACATTCTTTCCGCCATCTGCTCCACGGTCAGGCCGCAGCATGCCGACAACCATCAGCGCGTCTATCTCATCGGCGATGCCGATGAAGCGAAGCTCGCGCTCAACGTGCTGACGGTATACGGCTTCAGCGCCAACCTGTATCCGGACGAAGATTCACTGTTCAAGCTCTATATCCAGGAAACCGAGCCGGACGAAGCCAAACTCTCGGCCGCACTGGCCTATGCCGGATTGCTCAGGCAGATCAAAGCCTCGCTCGATGCCTTCCGCGCCCAAGGTGGTGACCGCGTTGCCTCGGCGTGCCAGATGGCATTTGCCGACACGCATGACGCCAAGCAAATTCTTATCAAGATTTCCTCTGTGAAAATGGCTCCGGCGGTTGCCGCGCCTAAGCCTGCCGCCGCATCCGCGGCTCCTGCCCGCTCCGCATCTCCTCAGAAGCCGCGCCCGCAGGCGGCACGTACTGCTGCGGCTGCCGGCGGCCTCACAGCCGGCCCCGCCCTGGCCAAGAAACTCTATGGAAAAGCAAAACAAAATCAGGAAGACGATAGTCTTACGCGCCGTGCTTTCCTTTATTTTACCGGCAATATGGCCTCGGCCGGATTCGTATTCATCATGATGCTGGCGGGAGTGATCGCGCTGTTCTCGCTGCTGGTATTTGCCAAAGGTTTCCTGTGCCCCGATTTCGCTCAGGAAAAGAAGAACACCGCCTGGTATTGCAGCTTCAACCAGTGATATGGCTGACCGCATAACACTTTCCTCTGCCGCTGCCGGGGCCATCACGGGTGAAATCTCCGTTCCCGGCGATAAATCCATTTCGCACCGGGCGCTAATGCTGTCTTCGCAGGCGCTGGGCCTCACACGCATTACCGGCCTGCTCGAAGGCGACGACGTGTTGAATACCGCCAAAGCGCTGCAACTGTTGGGCGTTACCGTTTTAAGAAAAGATAAATACTGGGAGGTTCAGGGCGTCGGCGTAGGCGGGCTTTCGGAAAGCGGCGATGTGCTGGACATGGGCAATTCCGGCACCAGTACCCGCCTGCTCATGGGGCTGGTCACGCCCTATGCTTTTACCACCTATTTCACTGGGGACGCCAGCCTGCGCTCGCGCCCGATGGGGCGCGTAATTACTCCGCTCACGCAGATGGGGGCACGGGTGCTGGCACATAGCGGCAATCGCCTGCCGCTGGCGTTGACCGGCGGCGACACCCTACCTATTAGCTACCGCCTGCCTGTCGCTTCGGCGCAGGTTAAATCGGCGATCCTGCTGGCCGGGCTCAATACCCCCGGCATCACTACCGTCATCGAGCCGCAGCCCACCCGTGATCATACCGAGAACATGCTGCAATATCTTGGCTTTGTTCTCGATATTCAGGCGCTGGAAAGCGGCGCGCGCTCCATCTCGCTTAAAGGGCAGCAGATGATCAGTCCCGCCGACCGGGAGATCACCGTGCCGGCGGACCCCTCTTCCGCCGCTTTTCCGCTGGTGGCCGCCCTTCTCTGCCCGAATTCGCGCTTAACAATAAAAAATGTCTGCATTAATCCGTTGCGCACCGGTTTATTCACCACGCTCAAGGAAATGGGTGCGAATATTGAATTCGGGAACGAGCGAATGGTGGCGGGCGAGCGCGTGGCCGATATTACTGTGGGCGCCAGTGCTTTACACGGCATCACTGTGCCGGCGGAGCGCGCGCCTTCCATGATAGATGAATATCCCATTCTTGCCGTAGCGGCCGCTTTCGCCAAAGGCCAGACCGTTATGCATGGCTTGTCCGAATTGCGTGTCAAGGAAAGCGATCGGCTGAGCGCCATTGTCGAATCGCTGTGCGCCTGTGGCGTCGAAGCCCGCGCCGAAGGTGACAGTCTTTATGTTATCGGCACGGGAGAAGCGCCGCGTGGGGGCGCCACGATTGTGACGCATTACGATCATCGCATCGCCATGGCGTTCCTGGTGATGGGCATGTCCAGCCGCCAGCCGGTGACGGTGGACGATGCCTCCGCCATCAAAACAAGCTTTCCTAATTTCGTGGATTTGATGAATGGGATTGGCGGCAGAATAGGCGTAGCGAAAGAAAATCATCGCGCCATCACGTCGTCTTTCGTGGTTATCGCCGTCGACGGCCCCGCCGCTTCCGGCAAGGGTACGCTGGCGCGCCGCCTGGCCGAACATTACGGCCTCGATTATCTCGACACCGGCAGTCTTTACCGCGCCGTCGGCATGAAGCTGGTCTATGCCGGCAAGGATCCGCGCGATGCCAGGGCGGCCGCCGAAGCGGCGCGGCAGATCGATGCCGACGACCTGGCCAATCCGCGGCTGCGCCAGGAACGCATCGGCCAGGCGGCGTCCATCGTCTCGGCTTTTCCGGAAGTGCGGCAGGCTTTGCTCGAATTCCAGCGCCATTTTGCCCGCGCCGCCAAAGGTGCCGTGCTGGACGGGCGCGATATCGGCACCGTGGTCTGCCCGGACGCCGATTTCAAATTCTTCATTACCGCCACGCTCTATGCTCGCGCCAAGCGCCGTCATAAGGAATTGCAGGGACAGGGCATCGAGGTGGTGTTCGATTCGGTGCTGGCCGATCTGCGCGAGCGCGACGAGCGCGACGAGAAGCGCACCGTTGCTCCGCTCAAGCCAGCCGAAGATGCCTTCATTATCGACACCTCTCCGCTCGACGCCAGCGAAGTGTTTGAGATGGCCTGCCGCGTGATCGAAAAGAAATACCCGGCGCTGGCGGCATAGCCTCTTTGTTGCATCGCAGCATAAGAGACTGATTCTTTATCGTAAAAAAACTGGACAAGCTTTCCCAGCCTTCTTACATACAGAACTTCCACAGGGAGATTTTTGTATGACTACCGATCAGGATATCGTCATCGTCAATGCCGTCCGCACCCCCATCGGCAATTTCAACGGCGGACTTTCCACCCTTCCCGCGCACAAGCTGGGCGAGATCGTACTCAAGGAAATATTGAAGCGCACCGGCGTGGGCGGCGGCGATGTTTCGGAGGTTGTTCTCGGCCAGATACTGACAGCGGCGTGTGGTCCGAACCCGGCGCGCCAGGCCTCGATCAACGCCGGGATTCCCAAGGAAACTCCCGCCTGGGGCATGAACCAGCTCTGCGGTTCCGGCCTGCGCGCCGTGGCGCTCGGCTACCAGGCCATCAGGAACGGCGACAGCCAGATCGTCATCGCCGGCGGGCAGGAAAGCATGAGTCAGGCGCCACACGCGGCGCTGCTGCGTCCCGGCATTAAGATGGGGCCGGCGACCTTCGTCGATACCATGCTGTATGACGCGCTGATCGATCCGTTCCACAATGTTCACATGGGCGTGACGGCGGAGAACGTCGCCAAAAAATTCAACATCAGCCGCCAGGATCAGGACGAATTTGCCCTGGCTTCGCAGCAGAAGGCCTCGGCGGCGATCAAGGCAGGAAAATTCAAGGATGAGATCATTCCTGTCGTCATCGCCACCAAGAAAGGCGAGGTGATCGTCGATACCGACGAAGGCCCGCGCGAAACCACCATCGAGGCGCTGGCCAAGCTGAAGCCCGCTTTCGACAAGGAAGGGACGGTGACCGCCGGCAACGCCTCCAGCATCAACGACGGCGCGGCGGCCGTCTTGCTGATGATGCGCAAGGATGCCGAAAAGCGCGGCCTGAAACCCATGGCCACCATCAGATCATGGGCGCATGCCGGCGTCGACCCCGCCATTATGGGAACCGGCCCTATTCCGGCCACGCGCAAGGCGCTCGAAAAAGCCGGCTGGAAAGTCGGCGATCTCGATCTCATCGAGGCCAATGAAGCTTTCGCCGCCCAGGCCATCGCCGTCAATCGCGAGCTGGGCTGGGATTTGACCAAAGTCAATGTCAACGGCGGCGCCATTGCGCTAGGACATCCGGTAGGCGCATCCGGCGCGCGCGTGCTGACCACTTTGCTTTATGAAATGCTGCGGCGCGATGCAAAGAAGGGGCTGGCGACGCTGTGCATCGGCGGTGGCATGGGCGTGGCGATGTGTGTGGAGAGATAAGTGAGTTTATCCTACAGGATTGAGCCTGCTTACCGTTATTACCAATGCGGATCGGAGACGCCTTATTGCCATGTTATTCGCAGCCGCGGCAATAAGGCCAAGGACGATTGCATTGCCATGCTGACGCCCTCGGAATTATTGTTTCTGTCCAGCGATCGGGAAGAGAATAAATCGCTTCTGGAAACGATTGAGCAAGCCCGACTTCACGTTAAAAAAACGGAATTTGAGGAGCCTCCTATTTCCGCGCTGACTTTTAATAGCCTGGCTGATCTCAGGGATGCGGTGGCGGCTTCTGCGGCATTGCCGCATTCGTTGAAAGTATCGCTCATCAAAGGATGCGGCGAACTGAGGAATATGAAACCGAAGATTATCGAACCAAAGCAAGGGGGAATGAGTTTATGAGTCGCATTGCGCTCGTTACCGGAGGCACCCGCGGTATCGGAGCCGCCATTTCGCTGGCGCTCAAGAACGCCGGCTATAAAGTCGCTGCCAATTACGGCAGCCGTGACGATGTGGCGCGGGAATTCGTCAACGTCACCGGTATACCGACCTATAAATGGGATATCAGCGATGTCGAGGCATGCCGGCAGGGCGCAAAAATCATTTCCGACGAACTGGGCGGCCCTATTGAAATTCTAGTGAATAACGCCGGTATCACCAAGGACAGCGCCATGCACAAGATGTCGCCCGAGAACTGGGATATGGTGATCGAAACCAATCTCAATTCCTGCTATTATATGTCGCGGGCGGTGATCGACGCGATGCGCGACCGAAAGTTCGGCCGTATCATCAATATCAGTTCAATGAACGGCCAACTCGGCCAGTTCGGCCAGACCAACTATTCCGCCGCCAAGGCCGGCATTTTTGGCTTTACCAAGGCTTTGGCCCGCGAAACGGCCGGGCGCGGCATCACCATTAATGCCATCGCCCCGGGCTATATCGAGACCGATATGACCAAAAGCATCCCGGAGAATATCCTGGCGAAAATCATCGAGGGCATACCGGTGGGCCGCATGGGCCGTCCGGAGGAAATCGCCCGCGCCGTAGTGTTTCTCGCCGCCGATGATGCCGCTTTCATCACGGGGGAAACGCTGTCGATCAACGGCGGACAGTATATGGAATGATTATTTCCATTCCGACGTTGCGGAATGGAAATTATGCAATTTCGGCAGCTTATACATCGGCAGCGATGCATCGCCGTAAATCTGCGGCCCGGGTTCGATGCGGTTTTGCAGTCCGTAATGTATGGCTTTCAATATCACGGCGATGACTTTTTCCGGATCGGCATCCACCCCCGCCACGCGGTGCTCAATGCGCTTGTTGTCATGCGCGCTGTCCGGAAGGCGGATGGCGGTGGTGCGATTATTGCCTCCCCAGCTGACGGTCAGCGGCGCATTGCTTCCACTAGTGAAGCGGGCATAGGATTCTGCATTAGGTGCAAACACAGCCATGGAGTCCAGCATCTGCGCAAGTAATCCCCCGATACTGTATTTCAACGCATCGCTAATATTGTTATCATATTTATAAAAAACATTATTTCCATTTAAGTCAGTTAAATGAATGTGTATGTGCAATCCACTTCCCGGCTGGTCCGAAAACGGCTTTGCTGAGAAATCTGCCGTCATGCCATGAATAGCGGATTTTTGTGAAATAATGGCTTTCAGCGATTGAATATCCCGGGCAGTTTTTTCCGGTTCGGTAACTGGCGACAGCGCCACTTCATGCTGCTCCCTGCCCTTCTCTTTTTCGATTTTGGCAAGCGCAATATTCTGCGTCACGCATGCGGCCCTCACCTCTTCCCAGAATGTGGTCAAGGTGGCACACCCATCGGAGCCGATGAGATAGAATTCGATTTCCGCCGCCGTTACGGGATGCAACTGAAAATCGGCAGCGAGCCGTTCGGCCTGCGAGGCGATGGAATCCGTCAATGACGTGTTAAGCGGCAATGACCGAATCGATCCATTCCACCAGCTTGCTCTTGGGCAGCGAGCCGACCTTGGTCGAGGCGGGCTGGCCATTCTTGAAGATAATCAGCGTGGGGATGCCGCGAACGCCGTATTTCTGCGGCGTACCGGGGTTCTTGTCGATATTGACCTTGGCCACGGTGAGTTTGCCGGCTCTTTCATTGGCGATCTCATCCAGCACCGGGGCGATCTGGCGGCAGGGGCCGCACCATTCGGCCCAGAAATCCACCAGCACGGGACCGGCGGCCTTGAGCACTTTCTGTTCGAATTCGCTGTCGTCGATATGTAGCGTCATAGATTCCTCCGTTGATTTACTTAAATGTAGGAAGCCGGACCGACTTCGTCAAGCTGCGCCTCGTCGAGCACGGTAAATTTTGGCCCGGTTGTCCACAGCAGCGCGCAGCGCACGGTTTTCCCCGGATAGATGGCGCGCAGCAGCTGGCGGTACAGCCGCATCTGCCGCAGGTAGGCGGCGGGAATGCCATTTTGCTGCGGCGGGGCCATGCGGTTGCTCTTGTAATCGACGATCCAGACTTCCCGCTCGCCGATATACAGCCGGTCGATCTGCCCGGCCACAGCCACTGGGTTTCCCCCGATCTCCACGCAGCCGGCTACCGGCGCCTCGGCCAGCGAATCTTCTTTGAACAGGAAGGAAAACTCAGGATGGCCGAGCACGGCCAGCGCTTCGCGCAGGCATTCCTCTCGAAGGGCTTCCGGATAGGCGGCAGCGATATGGGCTCCGGCGCGCTGGCGCTCTGCCGGGGCGATGTACGGCAGGTATTGCAGCAATTTATGAATCAGCAGGCCGCGCTGGTAGATCGCTTCCATCGTCGGCGAGGCGGCCGCCGCAGTGCCGGACGGGCGCGAGGGCGTGATCGGACGCGACGGCAAGGGCTCCAGAGGAGCGGGGTTTGAGAGAAAAATAAAATCACCCTTATGAGGAGAAGATTCCGTTGGGGATATCACGGATCGCTTTGCTCCTGTGGCGGGAGGAGTTCCCAGCCGCAGCCCCCTGCCCCACGGCATCTCGAATTCCTGGGCGATCGGCGCCAGGCCGCTGCTTACCAAATGATACCAGCATTCCTCGCCGGTGCCTTTTCGGTTGGTCGCCCCGCAGATGTAAAGCCGGTCTTCGGCGCGCGTGAGCGCGACATAAAGCAGCCGGCGGTATTCGGCCATCATGGCCTGCTTCCGGGCCTGCCGCAGGGAGGAGCAAAAGGAATTCGCCGGTTTCTCCGAGGCCGGCAAGAACGGGGTGGCGATGCCGTTCTGCTCATCCCATAACAGCGCCTCCTGCGATTTCGGAAGCTCGACGGTGTCGGGCAGGATGACGATCGGCGCCTGCAATCCCTTGGCGCCGTGCACGGTCAGGATACGCACGGCATTGCCGGACTGCTCCATGTCGCGCTTGATCTCGCTGTCGCTGGAAGCCAGCCAGTACAGGAAGCCCTGCAGCGACGGCGGGTGACTACGTTCATAAGCCAGTGCCTGGCTCAGGAATTCGTCCAGCGGATCGTTATATTCCTCGCCCATGCGGCCGGTGATGCGCCGCCGCGCTCCCCGCGTGTCGAGCAGGTACGTGTAAAGCTCAAAGGGCGAGATGAAATCGGCTTTGGCGCGCAGATCGGCCAACAGCGTATGCGCTTCGGCATATCTGCCTTTGCCTTCGCTGAGGCATTCCCACAACGTCTTCCGCCCGCGGTTCCACGCCAGCTGGAATAATTCCTCTTCGCTGAAGCCGAATATCGGACTTTTGAGTGCAGCTGCCAAGGAAAGGTCGTCTTCCGGCAGCAGCAGGCACTCTCCGAGCGCGCTCAAGTCCTGTACCGCCAGGTTATCAGCGAGCGCCATCCGGTCCTGCCCGGCCACCGGCACGCCGCGGCGCTTGAGCTGCTTCACCAGCCGGTCGACCAGCGGGGTGCGGCTTCGTACCAGTATCATGATATCGCCGGCCTCGACGGGACGGTCCTTGGCCCCCAGCATGACGCCGCTGTCGATCCACTGGCGGATAGTTTCGGCGATGGTGCGCGCCAGCCGGGTGACAGAAGAGGCGCTCTCGCCTTCGTCTTTGCCGAACAGCGGCCACACTTCCACCAATCCGGCATGCTCGGTGCGCCGCGCTTTATGAGAAAGGTCGCCGCTTTCCGCCATCAGCCCGCTGCGGGCTTCCGCCTGCGCAAAAACGGTATCGACGGCCTGAAGGATTTCCGGCGTGGAGCGGTAGGAATGAATCAGCGCCATGCCATGTGCGGGTTTGGCGGCATCGCGGATACGCTGCAGGAAATAGCTGCGCATGCGGCCAAGCGCCAACGGATCCGCTCCCTGAAAACTGTAGATCGACTGTTTCTCATCCCCCACCACGAACAGCGAGCGTTCCTGCTCGCCCCTGCCCTGCCCAGCGAAGAAATCCTGCGTCAGCGCGTCGATGATGCTCCATTGCTCGGGGCTGGTGTCCTGTGCCTCGTCGACCAGCACGTGGTCGATGCCGCCGTCGAGCTTGAACAACACCCAGGGCGCGATGCCCGGTTTTTGCAGCAGGCGGCTGGCGGTGAGAATGAGGTCGTCATAATCCATCAGCGCGTGCTGTTGCTTGAGTTGGTCGTAATTGGCCAGCAGCCCATCGGCGATGCAGAGCATATGCGCGGTTAGCCGCGCCGCTTCCAGCGCTGTGCGCTCGTCGTTGAAGCGCCAGGCGCGCTCCTGCTCGGCCTTGAAAACAAGAAGCAGCTCCGGCGTCAGCGTGTTTTTATTGCAGAGCTTGCCGCGCAGGAGTCCGTCCTTCTTGAAGAAAATATTCAGGTAGCTTTCCATTAGCGTTTCTCGCTCTCCGGAAACCAGCCATGCCTCCAGGGCCAACCCTGTTTCACGCTCAGCCTCCGAGCCCTGCTGAAGCAGGAGGACGATAGCGGCGAGCTGTTTTCTGTGAGATTCCTCATACGCGAAATGCGCCGTCAGCAGATCCTGCAGGCTTTCCTCCGACGGCGCCTGCAGTCGCCCGCGCATTTCATTGATGGCAGCATCCAGGCCGCCGCGCGACAGCAGGAAACGCAGCCAACGCTTGTGCTGGATAATTTCCTCCAGCAGCGCATGGAAGCTCCATTCTCCCGCGCCGCGCGCGATGGCGCGTATGGCTTCCTGCGTGGATTGAGCCGGATGGCTGAACAGGCGTAGGCGGGATTCCCTGAGTAGCGCCTGCTCGCTGCGCGAGTCCATGATGGAAAAGTGCGGGCTGATGCCGGCCTCGACGGGAAAGCGTTTCAGCAAGGACTGGCAGAAGCTGTGAATGGTCTGGATGCGCACGCCCTCGGGCGCTTCCAGCACCTCGGCGAACAGGCTGCGCGCCCGCGCCAGCAGCCTTTCGCCCGGGGTGGCGCTGATCAACTCGGCCAGCAATTCCTTCAGGGCCTTGTCCTCGGCCATTACCCATTTGCCCAGTTCCGCCGTGACGCGGTTGGACATTTCGGCGGCAGCGGCGTTGGTGAAGGTCAGGCAGAGAATCCTGGAGGGAGCGACGCCGTGCAGCAGCAGGCGCAGCACACGGCGGGTGAGCAGGCTGGTTTTTCCCGCCCCGGCATTGGCGGAGACAAATACGGAAGCGGCGGGATCGAAGGCCGGGGCAAGATCATAAGAGGCTGTTTTCGAAAACATTTTTATTGCCCCATCATAAAAACTTCATGGAATATTAATAAAAAATCAAGGGAAACTGCGGTATAATAAGCATAAAGGAAGGGTGAATGAGCATTTCCCTGCGGACGTATATGGATAGTGAAGCGCCCAACGTGGTTATGATTCCGGGCGTATTCAGCGAAACCCTGCAGCTTCTTTCCGATGCGCGGGAATATTTCCAGGTATTCGGACAGCATGACCAGCAGCGGCTGGATGCCGGCATGCGCACGCTGTATGCCTGCGAGATGTCGCGCATCACGCTGCGGCTGACGTCGATCATGTCGTGGCTGATGGTGCAGCGGGCTGTCACCTCCGGCAAGATTGCGCCGGAAGAAGCGGCAGTGCATTACGGGCTCGCCTTCCGCGACGACTGCACGGTCGACAACCGTGTGCTGCACGGCATACTGCCTTCCTATCTCTGCTACCTGCTCGACCGTTCCCTCGAGTTGTATGAGCGCGTGCTGCGGCTCGACCGGCAGACCAGCATCATCCATTAAACCGCCTCCCATTCCTGCCTCCGCGTCAGATGCTCGTAATCGTTATACGCCGGCCGCAGCGAAGGATTGCTTTGCGCGGCGTAAGGCGTGGCGGCATTGTCGAATTCGCGGATAAGAGTCTCCAGACGCTCCCTTGACGCCTCTATCGTGGCTGCGTCCATGACGGTAATCTCCCCACCATCGCCTTTGCCGGAGAGCTTCCAATATTCCATGACGATATTACTTCCCTCAGGAGACACATGATTCAGCAGTTTCCCATGCATCACGACCAGCGCTTCCAGGGGTAGCTGGTTGGCCAGCCCGCCTTCGATGTCCCTGGCAGAGGGAACGGAACCGGTTTTGTAATCGACGATGGTAATGGTTCCATCATTGCCGATTTCCATGCGGTCGATGCGGCCGGTCAGGGTAAACGGCAAGCCGTCAATGGTGAAATGCCATTCGCCCTGAAGCTCCGCCGCTACCAGCGCCAGGCCGCCACGCCGCTGCTTTTCCTGTTCGATCAGCCATTCCGCCATGGCCTCGAAGCGCGGCCACCACAGGCAGGCGATGGCGGGGCGGTCGGCAAACGCCTTGAAGGCGTCGCGCCCACAGGCGAGCAATTTTTCGTAAGGCTGATCGGGCAATGCCTGCGGCCACGCATGCACGAATTTCTCCATGGCCGAATGCACCAGCTTGCCAAAGTCAGCAGCGTCCGGCTCTTCGTCCAGCGGCGGTAGTTTCTTCAGGCGAAGAATATATTGCGCGTAGATCATATATGGATCGCGCAGCCAGGTATCGATGGCAGTAACGCGCAGTTGGCGCGGCCTCGCCGCCAACGGCGGTGTCGGCGAAGGTTTCTCCGGCGGAGGAGATTCAATAGGCTGGTCGAGCAGCCGCAGGCCCTGCTCGTAAAGTGATTCCACGCGCATGGCAGCCAGCTGTTCCGGCTGAAGTCCTTTAAGCAGCGTCTCCAGCCGTACCAGCCAGCGCGAAGGCACGGTAGGCGCGCCATCCACCTTGCGGGCGCGGCTCAGCACCACTTCCGGCGCAGCGCATAGCATGGCGAAATCATGCGCGCTCTGCCCGGTGGCGCGCTCCGGCGCCGGCAGGCCGAATGCCTTGCGCATCGGTCGGCTCATCCACGGATCGGCTTGCGGCGAAGACGGCCACATGCCTTCATTGAGACTACCCAGTATCACCAGGCGGAAGCGCTGCAGGCGCGCCTCCACCGGGCTCAATATATGCAGCCGGGGATGGAGGCCGTAAGATGGCCGGTAGGTCTGGCCGGAAAGCAGCGTGTCGAATAATCCCGGGTAGGACAGCGGCTCGACCTGCGTGAGCAGGTTCGCCTGCGCCATCAGCTCGGCAAGGAAGCCGGCCAGCTGACTGCCCGTTTCGCCCGACCATAGCCGCTCCGCACCATTTTCCGTGCCGGAGGCGGCCAGGCGCTCGGCCACGGCGGCGTGCGCTGTCAGCAGATCGCGCAGCGGCAGCGGCGTTTTACGGCGAAAGCATTCCATCAGCGGCGAAGCATGTTCGGCCAGGCGGCGAAGCATGATTTGCGCTTCATCGGAAATGTGTTCAGCGTTGTATAATGCGTCTAACCCGGCGGCCGGGCGTATGCCGCGCAGCAGTTTCAGCTCGATTTCTCTGGACAGGCGCCGGCAGTGGGCGGGATCCATGCCGAGCGCGGCCAGCGGGTGTCGCAGCATCGCCAGCAACGGTACCGGCGCCGCTTCCGCTGCCGCCATCTGGGCCACCAGGCGCAGGAAATTGGCAGGCGGGGTATCTTTCAGCGGGATGCCCGCCGAATCGTCGATACTAATGCCAAAGCGGTTCATCTGCGCCGCGACCATGCGGGCCAGCTGGCGGTCGGGCGTTACCAGAGCCGCCGTTCTTTCCGGCGTTTCCAATACCTCGCGCAGCATGACGGCGATCATGCGCGCCTCGTCGGCCTGCGTATCGGCCGTCAGCAGGCGGACGCCTTTCATGCCTTCAGCGAGCGGCGGCGACGCCTTGCGCCAGCCCGACGTGGCTTCCGGCGGATGCAGGATAACGCGCAGGCAGTCGGCGCGGCGTTTATTTCCCCCTTCCCATCTCTCTACCTCTTTTCTTCCGCAGTTCATTTTTTCCAGCAGGCGTTTGAGGCCGTATTGCGGATGCGTGTCGCCGATCATCTCCCATTCAGCATCCGGCATGTCCTTGTCCAATCCCGGCAGGATCACCATGCCCTGCGGTAGCCGCGCGATGACCGACAGCAGTGTTGCCGTGGCGGGCATGGAGCCGGTCGATCCGGCGGCGATGACCGGGTAATCGGGCGGAGAGGATTGCCAGTTTTTTGCCGTCGCTTCTATCAGCCGGTTGCGGTGGTCGATCGGGTCGATGACACCTTCGCTCTCAAGGATGCGCGGCC
>JAGWLJ010000224.1 GCA_028873275.1 Pseudomonadota bacterium | reverse complement strand
TTTGCTCCAGAATATCGCGCATTCCATCAGCGCCAACCATCCGGATGCCTTCCTGATTGTGCTCTTGATCGATGAGCGCCCTGAGGAAGTCACCGACATGCAGCGCACGGTCAAAGGGGAAGTCGTATCCTCGACGTTCGATGAGCCGGCGACGCGGCACGTGCAGCTGGCTGAAATGGTGATCGAAAAAGCCAAAAAGCTGGTAGAGCATAAGAAAGACGTGGTGATCCTGCTCGATTCGATCACGCGCCTCGCCCGCGCTTATAACACCGTTGTCCCCTCATCGGGTAAGGTGCTGACCGGCGGCGTCGACGCCAACGCATTGCAGCGGCCCAAGCGCTTCTTCGGCGCGGCGCGCAATATCGAACATGGAGGCAGCCTTACCATCATCGCCACCGCGCTGATCGAAACTGGCAGCCGCATGGATGAAGTCATTTTCGAGGAGTTCAAAGGCACCGGCAATTCGGAAATCGTGCTCGACAGGAAGCTCGCCGACAAGCGCACCTTCCCGGCCATGGACATCACCAAGTCCGGCACCCGCAAGGAGGA
Source organism: Pseudomonadota bacterium (assembly GCA_028873275.1). GTDB lineage: Bacteria > Pseudomonadota > Alphaproteobacteria > Rickettsiales > SXRF01 > JABDCD01. Next base: position 2,416 of record JAGWLJ010000224.1, on the reverse strand, counting down.
CCTGCTGGTTGACAAGGCGACGCTGACCAAAATGTGGGTCATGCGCCGCATCCTGGCCCCCATGGGCCCGATGGACGGCATTGAATTCCTGCTTGAAAAACTCGGTGAAACCAAATGCAACGATGAGTTCTTCGATAAGATGAACAAAGCGTGACATGCAGAAACATGCCTATGAAGCAAAAAGCCGGGAAGCGGCAAAAAGCGCTTCCGCCGCATTAGCCAAACTCGACCAATCGGCAACCGCTTTCGCCAATGCGCCTACCCTTGCGAATATGGCGGCCTTCTCCCTTCATATCCGGCCAGCCTGGGACAAGGTATATGACTATTATCTCTGCAATGGCGGAGAAGATACGATAGAGAAAGGCGTGGCAGCGATTCAGCACGTCCAGCCGCAAGAAAATGAGAGAAAAAATTTCGATCTCTATCAAGAGAACATTATGATCCGCCTTGAATTTACTAATCTGCTTATCACTAAAGGAAGCGATGCGGTAATGGCGAGGCAAAGAGAACTCCTGCGTAGACCTCAATGGCCACTGGAAAGAGTTTAATTACCTCCGAATGCATATCCTAACAAGGCAGCAGCGGTGAAAGACAGTCCTCGATGGCCATAAGCGGCGCAGGAAGAACTCCCGTTCATATTCTGGGCATCGCATTACCGCTGCTTTGCCTCATCGTCATCGGCAGTCATATTTTACTTGGATACTGGTCTTTCCCCCAGGGCGATATCTTTTGGTACGGCCGCCTGGTGAACGAAGAAGGCATCGGCAATGCGTTGGCAGATATTCGCCAGACATGGTCGGGACGATTTTCCACTTATAGTTTAAGCTGCCTGCTGGCGGTATTGGCTTTTCCCTACGCCACTAATCTCTTCATCGTTGCCAGCTTATTTATTTTCATCATTTCCCTGACGCTGGCGCTGTGGAGAATCGATGCGCTGTCTTTTAAAGCAGCGCTCTTCGATACGGCGTTTTTCCTGCTGTCGCTGCCAAAAATTGTCAAGCGGGAAGCGTTCTACTGGCTGGACGCTAATATTCCCTATGTCGTGCCGCTGTCGCTTTCAGGGCTGGTCATCGCCTTCATCGACCGGTCCGTGGCCGCAAAATGCGAGAGATGGGTTCTGGGAAGCCTTCTTCTGCTGTTTATTATCATCGCGGGATTCAATGAGCCATTTTCATTTCTTCTGCTGGTCGTCGGCGGCGTATGCGCATTTGCGACTCAGGAGAGGCGCTCTTTCATCTTCCGGCGGCTGCTGGCGATGCTGGCAGGAACGGCAACCGGTCTGTGGGCCGATATGCTAGCACCGGGCAATTATCACCGGATATATCTGCACAAACGCTATATTCCTTCAGCTGCCTCTTCCATCGCCGAAGCGCTTGGAGATATGCATTTTTCCGGGCTGTTGTTTTTCCTGCTGGCCATGCTGGCCTACGGAATACTGAGAAACTATCTTTACCGGCCGCCCGCCATCCGCATCAGAAAAACGCTGGCCATCGGATTCCTGCCCGTCGTTTTTGCCACCTCCTGCGGATCGCTTTTCCTGCTGGCCTATGAATATAAAGGATTCCTGATCGGCGGACGCCTGCTGCTGGCACCGTGCCTGCTGATCTTCATCGGCGCATTGCTGGTCAGCCGGCGTATGGTTTTTCAGCCGTCGATACTCCATAAAATCACGGTGTCGATTGCTCTGGTGCTGGTCATGATGCTGCCCAATCAATCCATCTATGATCTTTTTTCCACCTTGCAGCAGGCGCCGCATCAGCGGCGGACCGCGCTGCAGCAGATTGAAGCCGCCCGCCAGGCGCAGCAAAAAGGCGACCGCGCGTTCACGGTGGAGGCCATGCCTTATCCGGACAGCCTGCTATGCAGCCGGACGCTCACTTCTGATCCCGCCTTCTTCACCAATGAAATGATGGCGCATTATTTCGGCCTGAAAGAGATCCGCGCAATAGATGCTACGCGCGCGGGTGCGCATCCTTATACGCCTTGAGCAGCCGCTCCCTGTCGACATGCGTGTAGCGCTGCGTGGTGGAGAGGCTGGCATGGCCGAGCAGTTCCTGGATCGAACGCAAATCGCCGCCGGCGGAGAGCAAATGCGTGGCGAAGCTGTGGCGGAAGGCATGCGGCGTGGCCGATTCGGGAAGCCCCAGCGCGCGGCGCAGTTTTCTTAATTGCAGCTGGAAAATGGCCGGGTCGAGCGCCTTGCCGCGCTTGCCGAGGAATAACGGCGAGGCGGCGGAGAAAGGATAGGGACAGGATTGGGCATAGTCCTGCATCGCCTGCCGCACCATCGGCAGCACCGGCACCACGCGCTGCTTGTTGCCCTTGCCGGTAACGGTGAGCGTATCGCCGGTGGGAATATCGCCGTAGCGCAGGCCGAGCGCCTCGCCGATGCGCAGCCCGCAGCCATAAATTACGA
>JAGWLJ010000223.1 GCA_028873275.1 Pseudomonadota bacterium | reverse complement strand
AATATCAGATTCCGATAATCCAAGGCGAGTCATGCCGGTATCGATATGGATAATTACCGATCCCTGATCCCTGATCCCTGATCCCTGCGCGAAACGCTCCACCTGCCCCGCATCATTGAGCACCGGCACCAGCCGATGCTGCTGAAACTCTTTTTCCTCGCCTGCCAGCAAGCCCTGAAATATGGCGATTTCCGCCTCGGGCAGGATAGCGCGCAGCCCGATGCCCTCTTCCAGCGTGGCGACGAAAAACTGGCGGCAGCCTTCCTCCCACAGGGCGCGGCTGACGCCTTCCACCCCCAGCCCGTAGGCATTGGCCTTGACCACGGCGGCGATGTTATGCGCGGCGTGCTTTTCTTTAAGCAGCTGGTAATTGGCGCGCAGGGCGGGAAGGGAGATGGAGAGGGTGGCTATATGATGGTCATGGGTCATGGGTCATGAGTCATGAGTCATGGAGAGGTGAAGAAACGCCTTAGACCAAGGCCCCATGACCAGGGACTAATGACCGGTATGCCGCTCATCGTAATCCTCGAACTGCGTCAGCTTACCTTCGAAGCGCAGGCGGATGTTGCCGATCGGGCCGTTACGGTGCTTGGCGACGATGACTTCGGCAATGTTATAGACCGATTCCATCTCGGCCTGCCATTTGGCGTATTCCTCGGCTTTGGCCATGGGCGGCTCCTCGCGGGCCTTGTAATATTCCTCGCGGTAGATGAACATCACGACGTCGGCGTCCTGCTCGATCGAGCCGGATTCGCGCAGGTCGGAGAGCTGCGGGCGCTTGTCGGGGCGCTGCTCGACGGCGCGCGATAACTGCGACAGGGCGATCACCGGGATTTCCAACTCCTTGGCGATGGCTTTGAGGCCCTGCGTCACCTCCGAAACTTCCTGCACGCGGTTGTTCTGCGCCAGCGAAGCGTTGCCGCGCACCAGCTGCAGGTAATCGACCACCAGCACTTTGAGATTGTGCATGCGCTTCAAGCGGCGCGCCCGCGTGCGCAGGCCGGAGATGGAGAGGGCGGGGGTGTCGTCGATAAAGAAGGGAATGGTGGACATCTCCTGGCTGGCGCGCACCAGCTGGCCGAACTGCTCCTGCGAGATCTCGCCGTTGAAGATTTTCGAGGATTGCAGCTTGCTGGCGGCGGAGAGCAGGCGCATGGTCAGCTGCTCGGATGACATTTCCAGCGAAAAAAAGCCGACGCTGCCGGCCTCCTTGGCGCTTATGTCCTTGTCGTGCGCTTCGCGGGCGAGGCTCAGGCAGGCGCGGTAGGCTATATTGGTGGCCAGCGCCGTTTTACCCATCGAGGGCCGGCCGGCGAGGATCAGCAAATCCGATTTGTGCAGCCCGCCCAGCATTTTATCCATGTCGATATAGCCGGTGGTGACGCCCACCACGCCCTGATGCTTATAGGCATGCTCGGCATGGTTGATGGCGGCGATGACGGAATGCTTGATGGGGCGGAAGCCGCGGTCGCCGGTGCCTTCGATCGACAGGTGAAAGAGCTTCTGCTCGGCGTTTTCGATCTGCGACATGGCGGGAATGTCGATCTGATGCTGGTAGGCGACGTTGACCACTTCCTCGCCGATGCCGATCAGCTGGCGCTTGAGCGCGAGGTCATACAGCATCTGGCTGTAATCGCCGATATTGATGACGGTCACCGCCGCTCCCGCCAGCTTGGCCAGGTACGCGCCGCCGCCGATATCGGCCAGCGCGGCGTCCTGGTCGAAGAATTGCTTGAGGGTGACCGGGTTGGCGATCAGGCCCTTGTCGTGGAATTTCTGGATGGAATCGAAGATGCGGGCGTGCAGCGGCTCATAAAAATGCTCGGCGCGCAGCTGATCGCCGATATGCTGCAGCGCTTCGTTGTTGACCAGGAGCGCGCCCAGCAGCGCCTGCTCGGCCTCGATGTTGCACGGCGCCTCGCGGTAGGGCGCATCGATCTTTTCCCCGGCCAGCAGCTCAGGATTCGCGTTCAGCAATAAGGAAACCATGCCGACAGGCTAGAATGGTATAGGGTTATGTCAACAGGAACGTCATTTGGAAGAATGCGGATGTTTATTCCTTCTTCTCCAAGTCCTTCTTATCCTCGCAGGAGAGCACGGTGACGTCATAGACCGGGTGTTCTAATCCTGAAAGCCCGGGGCTGGAGGAGAACATCCAGCCGAGGAAGATGCGGTTCGGCTCCTCGTCGGGCTTGAGTTCGCGGATTTCGAGAAGGGCGGCGTTTTCGGGGCGCTCATCCGGCGGGGATTTCCAGCAGCGGCGGGCGATGATCTCAAGATTGCCGAAATTCATCACCGTGCCTACCGGCCCTTCCAGCCGCGAGATATGACCGGTCACCTTGTTGAGGCCCTGCAGCACGGCGGTATTCTTGTATTGCGCGGCGACGTCTTCATCCCCGGTATCGTTTTCGGCGGGAGGGGTTGCTACCGGCGCCTTGGGCGGTTTCGCTTTTTCCGCGGCCATGCCCGCGTCCGGCCACAGCCAGGCGCACAGGAGCATGAGAAAAATCCATGGCATAATTAGGGCGCGGCGGCCGGGGCGGTGGATTTCTGCTGTTGCGCGGCTTTGTTGTCCTTATCGACGCCGCCGCCGCTGAACATGAATTTGCCGATCATTTCTTCCAGGTTGATCGCCGACTGGGTGAACTCGATTTTGCCGCCGCCGGCCAGCATCTTGTCGTCGCTGCCGGGGGTGATCTGGATGTATTTTTCGCCGAGCAGCCCGCTGCTGACGATGGCGGCGGAGGAATCCCTGGGCAGTTGGGTGCTGTGCTGAACCTGCATGGTGACCACCGCCTCGTAGGTCTTGGAATCGAGCGCGAGGTTGGACACGACGCCGACCTTGATGCCGCCGATGCGCACGTCGCTGCCCAGCGAGATGCCGGAGACGTTGTCGAACTGCGCCGAGATGCTGTAGCCTTCCTCGACGCGCATCTGGCTGCCTTCGTAGGCGAAGACCAGGAAC
>JAGWLJ010000222.1 GCA_028873275.1 Pseudomonadota bacterium | reverse complement strand
CGTTTCATTGGTGGGGTTGCGCCATTGCTTGAACCGGCGCGACAGGCTGCTCATGGGGTCTCTGTGAAATTATGGCGCATCAGCGTGTTCTGGCAGGTGCCAGCATGATGACCAGCTCCTGAGCCAGCTCTCCCATGCGAGTTGCAAAAGTGCCGATGGTCTCCAGTGCCTGCTGGTGATTTTTAGACTCAGGCAGCGCGGCTTTGAGCTGGTCAAGGATATCCGGCATATTCTTCGACAATGTACTCATGGAACCGACCAGCATGGCAAATCGGGCCGATGGCGGAGTATCTCCCGGGCGATCCCCATAAGTAAGATTATCTCTGAACAGCTGCAAATGGATGCTGATACTTTGTTGCATGTTAGCGGCGGAATCGAGGCTTTGCGCAACGGCTTCTGGATTTCCTGTGGAAATTAAACTCCTAAAGGCTGACTGAACAGCAACATCAGAGAGTGTCGCATTGACTTCCGCCAGTTTCTCTTCAAGAGTCATGCGGCCAGATTCTCTTTTGCCAGCACGCGGCGGATCAATTTCACCGTCTCCGCCTTGCCATACAGCGCCACGAACGAGCCCATGCGCGGCCCCTGCGGTTGGCCGAGCAGCGTTTCATACAGCGCCGAAAACCAGGCTTTCAGCTCAGCGAAGGGATATTTCTTGCCGATGGCATAAATCTCGTTCTGGATATCCTCCGGCGTCACTGCCTCCGGCGCGTTTTCCAGCCATCCGGCCAGCTCGCCAAGCGCCTGCGCCTCGATGTCGGTTGGCGCGCGATATTTTTTCGAGGGCTTGATGAAATCGTGATAATAATGCACCGCGCCTTTCACCAGCTGATCAAGAAAGGGGTGAGTCTGCGGCGAGAAATCCGGCCGGTAGCGCGCCAGGTAGCCCCACAGGGTTTTCGGCTCCTCGGCATGGGCGACAGCGGCCAGGTTGAGCAGCAGGTTATAGCTGGGCAGCCCCTCGGCTTTGGGCGGCTGGCCGCTATGAATATGCCATACCGGATTGTTCAGCTGCTGCGCCGCATCCTCCTTGGAAAATTTCTCCAGGAATGTCTGATAGTCATCCACCGCGCGCGGAATGACGTCGAAATAAAGGCGCTTGGCAGCACGCGGCTTGGTGAACATGTAATAGCTGAGGCTTTCCGGCGGCGCATAACGCAGCCATTCGTCGATAGTGAGCCCGTTGCCCTTGGACTTGGAAATCTTCTGGCCTTTTTCATCGAGGAACAGCTCATACGAAAACCCTTCCGGCGGCTGGCCGCCGAGAATCGTGCAGATCTGCGAAGATAATTCCACCGAGGGAATCAGGTCTTTGCCCGACATCTCGTAATCCACCTGCAGCGCGAACCAGCGCATGGCCCAGTCGGCCTTCCATTGCAGCTTGCAATGGCCGCCCGTCACCGGCGTCTCCACCAGCTGGCCATCCTCATCCTTATAAACAATCGTCCCCGCCTTTTCGTCGCGCCTCACCACCGCCACCTGCAGCACACGGCCGGTTTTTCTGTCCACCGGAAGGAAGGGGCTGTAGGTCTGGCGGCGCTCCTCGCCCAGCGTCGGCAGGATGACGTTGATGACGGCGTCGTAATGCTTGAGCACGGTCAGCAGCGCCCGGTCGAATTCGCCGCTTTTATAAGAATCGGTGGCGCTTCTGAACTCGTATTCAAAGCCGAAGTGATCAAGGAATGCCTTGAGCCGGCTGTTCATGTGATGGCCGAAGCTCTCATGCGTGCCGAACGGGTCGGGGATAGCCGTCAGCGGCTTTCCGAGATGCTGCGTCACCATGTCCTTGTTGGGAATATTGTCCGGCACCTTGCGCAGCCCGTCCATATCGTCGGAAAAAGCGAACAGCCGCGTCGGAATATCGCTGAGCGTGGTGAAGGCATGACGCACCATGGTCGTGCGCGCTACCTCGCCGAACGTGCCGATATGCGGCAGCCCGGACGGCCCGTAGCCTGTCTCGAACAGCACATAGCCCTTGGCCGGCGGCGCGGATTTATAGCGCTCGACGAGCTTGCGCGCCTCTTCGAAGGGCCAGGCATTGCTCTGGCTGGCCAGTTCTTTGAATGATGTGCTCATAGTCAAAAGTACATAGGGATCATTTTTCCCCTTGTCCATCGAAACGCACATGTTTTTTATGCCATTCGGCGTAAAAGCGGCGGCTTTCACGGATATCCGGCCGCTCATAGAGCTTCGCCTTATAATCCTTGATCCTGAACGGCTTGTTCTTGCTGGCCAGGTGATGGCGGCGGAAGGATTCCTCCTCCTCGCCGTGAAAGAAGCAAACCAGCACGATGCGCTCGCCGGCAGTCACCGGCCGCGCCTCATGCGACATCGAGCAGGGGAACACCACGGCGCCGCCGGCCGTAGGGCGGAAAACATCGCTGCCGTATTCGGGAAAACTGAGCCCTCCGCCTTCGTAATCGTCGTTGAGGTTGACCGTCATGGCGAGCCGGCGGTAGCCCAATGGTATATCGAAATTATCGCGGTGGGCTTTGAAGAATCCCCCCTTCTCGCCGATATACGATCCCACCTTGTAAATCTCGCGGTATCCCACCTGGAAGCCGAAGATTTTTCTGATCTCTGGGAAGACGCTGCGCGAAAACTTATCGTCGATCTCGTCCAGCAGCGGCCCCTGGATGATATGGTCGGTGCGTATTTTGGCGTTGGGGCGGTAGGCCATGTTTTCATTAGCCCCTACCGTGCCTTCGAAGCGGTGGCCGGTACGGAAGGCCTCGATGCATTTGCGGGCCAGTTCCGGCGTCAGGGCGTTGCGGATAATCAGCGCCGGCGGCATTTCGGTGATGACGCGCGGCTGCTCGTTCCTGCGCTGATGCTCTGCCGCCGCATTCTGGCAGTCGTTGATGACGGCGAAGGCCAGCTGCGACGGGCCCAGCTGGTCATAACGCCTCTCGATTTTGAGATTGGCATTGATCACGAACCCGGTCGGCGGCACGCGGTTGTCGCCCGGCCGCCACAGGCCG
>JAGWLJ010000221.1 GCA_028873275.1 Pseudomonadota bacterium | reverse complement strand
CGTTCCTACGCGGGAATTTATGGGGCTGCTCCCTCCTTCATACGGCTTTATGAGGCGGGTGGAGCTAGATTATCTGGTAATGTTTCACTGAAAGATCACAGGAGGGATTTATGAGCAGCCAGACCGGTCGCGGAAGCGACGCACCATCAAGCTATACCGGCCAATCCACTTCTTCTTCATCGCGTTACGCCGGACAGGGAGCAGCGATTTCTGCCGTGCGGGAAACGATTCTCTCCGGCATGTCATGGTCGTCCATCTTCGGCGGTGCGTTTGCCATCGCGGCGATATCGGTAGCGCTGCTGGCGCTCGGCTCCGGCATCGGACTTGCCTCTGTGTCGCCATGGGGGTATGCCGGCTCTGCCGTGGCGCTAACGGTAGGCGCGATGATCTGGGTGATGGTTACCCAGTGGATCGCTGCGGCCTGCGGAGGCTATCTGACGGGGAGGCTGCGTGCGCGAATCGAGGGCGTGTCGACCAGCGAGGTGGCGTTCCGCGATACAGCGCATGGATTCCTGGCGTGGGCAGTGGCTACTATCTTTACGGTGTATGCCTTTGCTTCGACGGCGGCATCAATGGGGTCCATCGGCGCGCAGGCGGCTAATTCCACGCCTCCGGCAGCCGGCTCAGCCGTTGATCCGACCGATTATTATGTCGATACGCTCTTCCGCGGCAACAACCCGGCCGTCATGATTCCTGAAAGCACCCGCGTGGAAGCGAAGCGCATCCTGCTGAGAGATATGAGCAACGGCCTCTTCGCCGCCTCCGACAAGGCCTATGTGGCGCAACTGATTTCCGCCCGCGCCGGCATCCCGCCGGTAGATGCGTCGCGTCGCGTGGATGCCGTTATGGCGGATATGACGGCGCAGGCGGACAAGGCGCGTCAGGCGGCCGAGGCCTTCGCCTTCTTTACCTTCCTTGCCATGCTGATCGGCGCCGTGCTGGCCTGCTGGGGCGCTTCCTATGGCGGGCGAGAGCGTGATGCCGCCGAAGTGCGGGCATAGCCTGAATTCTCCGTACTCTCCGAAGGGCTGCGCACAGGCGCAGCCCTTATTGTTTATGGCACCGGCAAATCGGAAATCCTCTTGACTACGCGGCTAAAGCGCCTTTTAGTTCGTCGAACGGTCAACCTACTGATTTACCGATGCGGGTGTAGCTCAATGGTAGAGCTCCAGCCTTCCAAGCTGGCTACGAGGGTTCGATTCCCTTCACCCGCTCCAGCCTTGTGCCCATGGAACGAAAATATTCTTTTCTTACCCTGCTGATTACCTCCGCCGAGCTAACGGTCGTCATCGGCAGCCGCATCGCCGAGTCGAAGAATATTTTCTACAGCTGGCTGGTGTACGGCTCGCCGCTCTATCTCCTGATGAACCTGCTTTCGGCCAGCGCCGAATACTGGAAAAGCAACCCCATCCTGATCGCCCTTGGGGTGTTTCATATCTTCAAATACCTGCTTTTCTTCAAAGCACGCACCTCCGACGTGCCCAATTTTCTGCTTCCGCTTTCGATTGTATTCGAAGCGACTTATCTCATCCTGAGCGGCTATTCCCTCAACTGAAGCGTTTTCAGGCAGGCATCGACCCATTGCGCCGTCAGCTTTTCCTGCACCGAGTTCTGCTTCAGCCGTGCATTGAGGTGCGGCCAGGAGACGCAATCGAGCAGCTGATCCTGGTTGGCGCAGGAATAGACGTAGGTTTCCTCGCCGGTTGCCGGATCGACCTGCTTTTGCAGGCACTGGGCGCAGATTTCCTTCATCATGCACTGCATCGGCGAGTTGATGCTGCCGATGGCGATGTGGCGCGGGTTGAGATAGGGCGCCAGCGCGCCATGACGCACTGCTGCCACCGCCGCCATCATCCGATCAGAACCAATGGCGATCAGGCGTTGGATAGTAGATAGCGGCCAGTGATCAGTGGTCAGAGATACTAGGCCTTTCGCATAAGCCTGCATCGCCTCGACGATATTGCCATGAAACGTGCCGTCCTCCGAACGGCCTGGTGTCAGCAGGGTTTCGTCGCAGCACCAGATCACCTGATCGGCAGCGGCTTCGATGTCTTTGGTATGGTAGCGGTCGGCGGCCTGGCGGTAACCGGCGAAATAGAGCACTTTGCAGCCTTTAGCGCGCATCGCCTTGCCGATGGAAAACAGCACGGCGTTACCCAGCCCGCCGCCAGCCAGCAATACCGTTTCACCGGTGGGAATCTCCGTCGGTTCCCCGGTCGGCCCCATCAGTACCACGGGCTCTCCGGGCTTGAGAAATGCGCACAGATCCGATGACCCGCCCATTTCCAGCGCGATCACCGCTACCAGCCCCTTCTCCTTATCCACCCAGGCGCCAGTCATGGCCAGGCCTTCCATGGCTAAAGTAGTTGCAAGTTGCGAGTTGCAAGTTGCAAGCGCGAGGGTTTCAAAATTTTGTAGGCGGTAGAACTGGCCGGGCTCAAAACGCTCAGCAGCTAAAGGCGCATGAATCACCACTTCCACGATAGTTGGCGTCAGGCGATTGACGGCATGCACGGTAGCGCGCAACTGCCCATTTATCTTCTGCACAAATTCCAGCGGCTGACCGCCAGCCGCCAGCCGCTTTTTCATCGCCACCGTCACCATCGGATAGCCCTGCTTGGCGCTGCCCATGGCTTTGACGACGTTTCCGGCATAGGAAGGATGCAAATCGCCGAAGAAGCTGACGGCGCGACCCTGATCGTCGATGGACATCAGGACACGCGGTGCGTTCGGCTTGGCGACGCGCTCTGGAATCACCGGCTTTCCTTCTTCATCAACCGCACGGAAATACTTTCCATCCAGTTCAAAATGCAGCGGATCTTCGCGCCGGAGAATCGTATTGGGGTTGGTGCCGGCGGCAATCAGAATGGTGCGGGCGGAAAGAGTGATGCGCTGCTCTGCGCCCACTTTTTTCAGATTGATGGCGCGGGCATGGCCGTATTTATCTACTTCCACCCCTGCCGGCTCCCATAATTCAGAGA
>JAGWLJ010000009.1 GCA_028873275.1 Pseudomonadota bacterium | reverse complement strand
GATATCGGGTTTTCGCATTTCGTGTCGCTGGGCAACAGCGTCGATGTCGATTTCGGCGATATGCTCGATTACCTGGCAGCCGATCCGGGCACCTCGGCAGTCCTTCTTTATATCGAAGCCGTCACGCAGACGCGCAAATTCATGTCGGCGGCGCGGGCGGCCTCGAGCAACAAGCCGGTGATCGTCATCAAGGCGGGACGCAATGCGGCGGGCGCCAAAGCCGCCGCCTCGCATACCGGCGCGCTGATTGGATCCGACGCGGTGTATGACGTCGCTTTCAAGCGCGCAGGCATGCTGCGCGTGTACGAGATGGAGGAATTGTTCGACGCGGTGGAGACGCTGGCGCGCATCACTTCCGGGCCGCGACAGATATCGCTTTCGCCCGGCACGAAGCAGGAGCAGCTGGTCATCGTCACCAACGGCGGCGGGCCGGCGGTGCTGGCCACAGATTACCTCGTGGGAGACGGCGGCACACTGGCGCAGCTTTCCAAAGATACGGTCAGTAAGCTCGACAAGGTGCTGCCGCCTACCTGGTCGCACGGCAATCCGGTCGACATCATCGGCGACGCCGGCGGCGAGCGCTACGGCGCGGCGATGGAGGCCATCGTCGGCGCGCCAGAGGCGGAGGCGTTGTTCGTCATGAAATGCCCGGTGGCGGTGTCGGATAACGTGGAAGCAGCCAGAGCGGTCATCAGCCATGCGAAGGATTATCGCAAATTGCTGTTCACCTGCTGGCTGGGCGAAGCGACGGCACAGGAATCGCGGCATCTTTTCGCCGAGGCGGGCATCCCTACCTACGATACGCCGGAGAAAGCCATGCGCGCCTTCCTGCATATCCAGCGCTACCGCCATAACCAGGCCATGCTGCGCGAAGCGCCGCCCGCCAGCGGCGGCGGCCCGAAGCCGGACAAGGGCAAAGTGCGGGCCATTATCGACCGGGCACTGGCGGAAGGCCGCGCGGCGCTATTCGAGAACGAAGCCAAGGAAGTGCTGATGGCTTACGGCATTCCGGCGGTGAAAACAGTCAACGTAAACGATGCGGAAGAGGCAGTGAAAGCGGCCGGGAATATCGGCTTCCCGGTGGCGCTCAAGATCCGCTCGCCCGATATCAATCATAAATCGGATGTCGGCGGAGTAATTCTCAATCTGGAGAATGCCGAGGCCGTGCGCCACGCGGTGCAAACCATGACGGAAAATATCCGCAAGTTAAAGCCCGAGGCGAAGCTGGAAGGGTTCAATATCGAGCAGATGGCCGACCGCGAAGGCTATGAGCTGATCGTCGGTATGAGCAGCGACCGCCAGTTCGGGCCGGTGATCATGTTCGGCGAAGGCGGCGTCGCCGTCGAGGTCATCAACGACAAGGCGCTGGAGTTGCCGCCGCTCAACGCGCCGCTGGCCGAGGATATGATCAAAAACACGCGCATCTATAACCGGCTCAAGGGATTTCGCGACCGCAAGCCGGTGAAGATGGAAGCCATTGTCAACGCGCTGGTGCAGGTGTCGCAACTCGTTACCGATTTCGCCGAGATCAACGAGCTGGACATCAACCCGCTGATGGCCGACGGCAACGGCGCGCTGGCGCTCGACGCCCGCATCGCGCTGGTGAAGCCGGCGGTAAAGGGCGAGGCGCGGCTGGTGATCAGCCCTTATCCGCAGGAGCTGGAGGAAACGGTGGCGCTGCGCCAAGGACAGCGCGTCTGCCTACGGCCGGTGCGGCCGCAGGATGCAGGGGCGCTGGCCGATATGATCGGAAAGCTAACGCCGCATGACCTTTATCACCGCTTCCGCGGTGAATATCCGCAGCTGACGCGTGAGCAGATCGCCCGGCTGACGCAGATCGATTACGATCGCAGCATGGTGCTGGTGGTCGTGCCGGAAGCCGCCGCGGAGATATACGGCTTCCTTATCTGCACGCTGCATCCAGGCATGACGGAGGCGGAGTTCGTCGTCGCTATCCGCTCCGACATGAAGGGACACGGCATCGGCCATGCGCTGACCGACAAGCTGATCCGTTACCTCAAAACCCTGCCGCCGGTGGAATCGCTGTTCGGCTACGCCCTGCCCGGCAATGCCACGCTGACCGAGATGGTGAAAAACCTGGGCTTCACCGTGGAAAATGTGCCGCCGCAGAGCGGCCAGCCGCCGCTGGTAAGGGTAAGTCGGGGACTGCGCTGACCGCTTAAAGTAAACGGCTTAACGCATATCTTATTTATATCGTTGTTTTTATGATGCCTCTTCACCCTAGGGAGAGTGCCCCATGCCTCGCGCCTTGTTAATGCTTGTTATCCTGTGGCTTATCGCACCGCCGAACGCCATGGCCGCCACTGAGCAGGACGCCCGCCAGTTCGTGGACAGCCTAGGCAAGCAGGTGCTGGCCAGCATCAATACGCAAGGTCTCGGCGAGGAGGAAAAGCAGCAGCGGCTGCGCCAGATGTTCGTCCAGTATGTCGATATCCCGTGGATGGGACGCTTCGTGCTGGGCCGCTACTGGCAGCGCGCCACGCCCGACCAGCAGAAGCGGTATATGGACGCTTACCAGCAATACCTGCTGGCGCGTTATACCTCCAATTTCGCCGATTACAGCGGCAGCAAATACACTATCACCGACGTGCAGGCCGATGGCGACGGGCGCTTCAACGTGCATATGGATATCGCCACGCCGCATCAGCAACAGAATACCGAGGCCGGCTATCACCTCCAGGCGACGGATAACGGCCAGTTCAAGATCAGAGACATCATTATCGAAGGCGTCAGCCTGATTGCCACCCAGCGCTCGGAATTCGCCAGCGTGGCGCAGCAACAGGGCGTGGATGGGCTTATCCAGGACCTGATCAACAAAAGTCAGGCGGAGAAAAAATCGTGAAGCCGAAACCCGCCGAAAAGCCTTTCCTGACCGATGTCGTGCAGCTCAGGCAGCGCGCCCGCGCCCATATCGGCAACGGGCCGGTAACGCCCAATTATGAGGGCGACGCACAGCAGACCGTTGCAATACTGCAGAGCGTGCTGGCTACCGAGATCGTGTGCTGGCTGCGTTATACGATGAATGCAGTGGCGGCGCAGGGCATCAACAGCGAAGGCGTCAAGGGCGAGTTCGAGGAGCATGCCGAGGATGAGCGCCAGCATGCCCGGCAGGTGGCCGACCGCATCAACCAGCTGGGTGGCACGCCGGACATGAATCCCGCCGGGCTGGCCACCAAGTCGGCGGCGGAATATGTGGCAGCCGAAAAACTGGTGGACATGATCCGCGAAAACCTCGTCGCCGAGCGCATTGCCTGCGAGCATTACCGCGAACTGGTGCGCTTCTTCGGCCAGCGCGACCCGGTGACGCGCATCATGCTCGAGAATATCCTCGCCAAGGAGGAAGAGCACGCCAACGACATGCATGACCTGCTCGTCGCGCATGAGGGAAAGCCGGGGCTGGCGGAGTAAGAAGATTCCCCCCGCTAAAGCGGAGGAGGGGAAAATACTCTTGCCTCGCCGCCCCTGCTCTGCTACCCGGACGGCATGGCCCTGCCGCAACCCGTCACCGCCCCCTCTCCCGCCTGGATCGATCTCGGCCGCTTCGAGGCAACGCCGCTGGTGACGCAGCCGTTTTCCTACCTGATCGTGCCCGGATTCGTCAGTGCCGAAAGCTGCCGGCGCATCAACGCCGATTACCCGCCGATTAAAAAGCGCGGCAGCTTCTCGCTCGACACACTGACCTACGGCCCGGCTTTTTCCCAGCTGCTGGACGATCTGCGGGGGGACGCCTTCCGCGCCGCCGTGGAGCAAAAATTCGGCATCAGCCTCGCCGGCCGGCCGACGATGATCACCGTCCGCGGCATGAGCGGCGGCCGGCGCGACGGCCATATCCACACCGACACCGAGAACAAGATTATCACCCTGCTGCTTTATATGAACGATTCCTGGGATAATGACGGCGGCCGGCTGCGCCTGCTCAACAGCCCACGCCTCGACGACGTGGCGGCGGAAGTGCCGCCGGAGGCGGGGACACTGCTGGCGTTCAAGCGCTCGGATAATTCATGGCATGGCCATAAGCCGTTCACCGGCGAGCGCAAGGTGATCCAGATGAACTGGGTGACCGATCAGGGCTTCGCCGACCGCAACCATGCTCGCCACCGCTGGTCGGCCCTGCTCAAGAAGCTCAATCCCTTCGGGCAGGATTATTAATCCTCCTGTCACTTAACCCCGGTCTTATAAACCCCGCGCAGCCTGCCATCGTCTCTTAAGGCATAAGTCCTTACTGTACTCTCTACAGGAGAGACATATGACGCTGAAAAACAAAAGAAGACGGAAAAAAGATCTGAAAACCCGCCCGCTAACGCTGGTGGTTTGCAGAAAAAAGATACCTAAAGGAAAAAAGCGCGGAAAGAAAAAAGGCGCCGTGCTGAGGCTGGTACGCCCATCGGCGAATTAATGATGAGGATGCTCCGCGCCCTGCAGGATGCCCTCAAAAAATGCATCGATGGTACCACCCATGACGCCTACTGGCGACCGGCGGAACGAGCGTAGCGGAATATCGCGCAGGAGGCGCAGGCGGCGCATCAGCAGCAAAGCGCATATCAGCGCCACTACCGCCGCCGCGGCGCTGACGATCAGCATGGCCGGGATCGGCTCGAAGCCGTGCTGCACGAGCGCCATGTAACCGATAGTGAAGATGCCGATCAGCACGATGGCAGCCAGGAGCCCAGCCGCCACGGCGAGCCCCACGGCCGCCATGATGCCGGGCAGAAGGCGCTGGTACAGCCATCGTCCGTAGACGACGCGCACCAGGTGAGCGACAGTCAATAGCTTTTCGGCCGGAGTCATAAGAATCAGCGGCGGATCAGCATGCCGAGCAGAAAACCGGCGCCCAGCGCGATCAGGCTGGACTGCATGGGATGGCGGCGCACCTGCGACGTCACTGTATCGCCGGCATCGAACAGCGTGTCGGTAGTGCTGTCGATGAAACGGCGCACACGCCGCCCCGCCTGGTTGGCTGCCTGGCGCAGATCATCCCTGACTTCGCCGGCGGTTTCCTTAAAATCCTGCATCTGCTTCTGTGCTTCTTCTCTGGTTGCCGCAGTCATAATCGTCCCCTTCGTTAGCGTTGATCCTGCGCCGCTTACGACGCTTTCCAATAGCAGCTTGGCAGCAAGCGGATAAAGATACTATGAGGTTCTACGCGACCATGCCTTCGGCATCGCGGTAATTGCCGATCAGCCCTTGCAGCTTTTCGGCCAGCGCCTCCATCCTGAACGGCTTGGCGATGTAATCATTCATGCCGACGGTCAGGCATTTCTCACGGTCCTCGGCGAACGCGTGTGCCGTCAGCGCCACGATGGGCACCGGCGGCAACCCTTTCTCCTTCTCGCGGCTGCGGATGATGCGGGTCGTCTCCAGCCCGTCCTTGCCCGGCATGCGCACATCCATCAGCACCAGCGAAAAACGCTCGCGCTCCAACATGGCCAGCGCCTCGTCGCCGTCCTTGGCCACTTTATAATGGTAACCCAGGTCTTCGAGCAGCATGGCCGCCACCAGGATATTGGCATGGTAATCCTCGACCAGCAGCACCGGCGGCAGATTTTTATTCTTCCCATTTAATGCGGATGCTGGCTTTTCCTTCTCCTGCACACGCCAGGGCAACGTGATGGAACGCTCAGGATAAAGCTTCAGGTGCAATGTGAATTCCGATCCTTCGCCGACGCGGCTTTTGGCGGTGACGTTGCCGCCCATCAGACGCGCCAGCTCCCGACTGATGGCAAGGCCCAGCCCGGTGCCGCCATATTGCTTCTCCGTGGAGGCATCCTGCTGGATGAATTTCTGGAAGATCGGCTCCAATTTGTCTTCTGATATGCCGATGCCAGTGTCAGCCACCGTGAGGGCAAGCGGAATGCGGCCTTCCTGGTCGGGCTCGCCACCGGCGACATTGATGGTAACGCTGCCCTTCTCGGTGAATTTGATGGCGTTGCTCATCAGGTTGATCAGTATCTGGCGGATGCGCATGCTGTCGCCGACGAACGTCACCGGCAACCCGGCCGGATAATGCAGGTAAAGCGCCAGCCCTTTCTCCTGCGCCTTGACGGCGCCAATGCGGCGCACATGCCCGATCAGGTCGCGCAGGTCGAATGGCTCGGCCTCGAGCGTCACCTTGCCCGACTCGATCTTGGCGAAATCGAGCATGCCGTTGACCAGCCCGAGCAGGGATTCGGCACTCTCGCCCAGCGTCTGCAGATAAAGCGCATATTGCTTGGGATTGTAGCTTGAACTGGCCAGAATATTGGCCAGGCCGATAATGGCATTGAGCGGCGTGCGGATCTCATGGCTCATATTGGCCAGAAATTCGGACTTGGCGCGATTGGCCTCCTCAGCGCGACGGCAGATTTCCTGCAGGTGCGACAGCGCTTCCGCCTGGTCGCTGATGTTGCTTATGGCCACGCGACGCTGCGGCATGCCGCCGGATTTCGGCTGCCAGACCAGAGTTTCAATCTGGGCGTGGAAAGAGGTGCCGTCGGTACGTCGGAGCCTCACCTCGCAATGGCAGCGGCCACCCTCCTCCGTGATTCTACGTGCCTGCGCATCGTAAACGCCGCGATCCTCCGGCATGATGAAGTCGGTAATCTTCTTCTGCAATAACTGCTGCCGCCCGATCATGAGCAGCGCCGCTGCAGCGTGATTGGCCTCGATAATGGTCTCCTGCGGGTCGAGCGTCAGGCAGCCCACCGGCGCGAAGTCGTAAAGATCGCAATATTTGCTATAGGATTCGGCCAGCTCCTCGCGCGTGCGTTTTAACTCTTCATTCTGACGCTCCAGTTCGGTCTGGTGCTGATGCAGATCCTGCACCAGCCGCCGCATGTCGCCGGGCGGCACGTCGGCCACGGATTGCGGGTAGCTCTGAAGCAACGCTTCTGCCCGGTCGAGCGCATCCGGCTGCGCCAGATACTTCACGGATGAATTCATTGCATGGCTCCTGTGTATTGATGCTTTCGGAAAACAATCGAAGCACTTGCCGGATCTGCGAAGCAGGCGTCCGCACTACCGGGAATTATGGGCACCATGGAGCCTCATGGACTGGTTGGCCAAAGAGCCATCAGCCTTACCGGCAACCAGATAAAAGGGCCATAATGATTTGGGGATAACTATGTAGATAAATGCGGTATAAAATTGGTATAAAAAGTGGGCGGAATCAGGCAGCGCCCAGCCAGACGGTGAAGCGGGTTCCGACGTCGAACTCGCGATCAAGCTCGACTGCGATGTCAAGATCGGCGGCGATCTTGGAAACAATGGCCAGCCCCAAGCCGCGCCCTTCCTCCCGAGACGACACGAACGGCTCGAACAGGCGCTCGCGCACGGCTTCCGACATGCCAGGACCGTTATCCTCAATCGTCACCGCCACCGGCAGCGCTACCCGTTCCTGCGATGCTTCCAGCTGCAGCCGGTAACCGATGCGCCAGGCGGTGGTGAGGGTAATCGTGGCGTCAGGCCGCCCCTCCATGGCCTCCGCCGCGTTCTTCACCAGGTTCAGGAACAGCTGCACCAAGAGATCGCGGTTGCCGGCCACTGGCGGCAGCGAAGGGTCGTAGCGCTCCCTGAACGTCACCCGCTGCGCCACTCCGGCTTTAGCGATGTTGATCACGTAATGCAGCACCTCGTGGATATTGACCGGCTGCTTCTCCGGCCTGGCGGCGGAAAACACCTCCATCTGCGACAGCAGGCCGCTGATACGGTCGGTCTCAAGGCAGATCAGCTCAGCCAGGCCCTGCTGCTCCGGCGGCACATCTTCCTTCAGCAGCTGCGCTGCGCCGCGAATGCCCGAGAGCGGGTTTTTTACCTCATGCGCCAGCATCGCCGCCATGACGCCTGCCGCCTGCGCCACCTCACGCTTCCACTGGCTGACTTCGTGGCGGTCAAGCCGGTCGGGCTTGTCGATGACGATCAGCAGCTGCTCCTGCGTCTCCACCGGTGCGATATGGATGGTAACGACACGGTGGCTGAACGGCACGCGCAGCGTATGCTCGAACAGGCTGACGCCCTCGCGCGATTCAAGCGCGCTTTCGCAGCGCGCGCATAATTCGGCATCGAAGCCCGGCAATGCGGAAAGCGAGGATCCAATCGCCTGTGCGGCGCTGGTTTTCAGCAACACCTCCGCCGCCGGGTTGAGCAGCGTGACTTTCAGCGCGCGGTCGGCGGCAATCACCGCCGAAGGCAGGGTATTGAGGTAGGATTCATGCAGAGCGGTCATGCCGCCTGCGCCAGTGCGCCCGCATCCAAGTGCCGGTTATAGAAATCGCGGATTTCCTGCCTCACCTGCGCCGGGTCGGTGAGGGTGTTGATGCGGCTGCGGTAACTGGCGGAGTCGGTGAGGCCCGAGGAATACCAGCCGAGATGTTTCCTCGCCACCATGACGCCGTTTTCCACGCCGTAATGCGTGAGCATATCGTCGTAATGCGCCAGCACGATGTCGCGCTGATGACCAAGCGGCGGGGCCGGAGGGATTTCGCCCGTGCGCAGATATTCGCCCACCTGCGAGGGAAACCACGGACGGCCATAGGCGCCGCGGCCGATCATCACGCCATCGGCGACGGATTCGGCCAGCGCCCGGTTCACATCCTCGAAACTGTTGATGTCGCCGTTGGCGATGACCGGAAGATTCACCGCTTCCTTGACCTGGCGGATAAATGCCCAGTCGGCTTTGCCCTTATACATCTGGCAGCGTGTGCGGCCGTGGACGGTCAGCAGGCGGATGCCGCAGGACTCGGCGATGCGAGCCATGTTCGGCGCGTTGCGGCTGCTGTCGTCCCAGCCGGTGCGCATTTTGAGCGTCACGGGGATTTTGACGGCTTTGACCACCGCCTCCAGGATACGCGAAGCCAGCGGCTCGTCGCGCATCAGCGCCGAACCGGCATAGCCGCCGACCACTTTTTTCACCGGGCAGCCAAAATTGATGTCGATAATCTGGGCGCCGCGATCTTCATTGAGCTTAGCCGCCTCGGCCATCACCTCCGGGTCGCAGCCGGCCAGCTGCACGGCGAAGGGAAATTCCGATGCATCAAAACTTGCCATGCGCAGGGCGCTCCTGCTCTCGGCGATCATGGCGCGCGAGGCGATCATCTCGGAGACGACCATACCAGCCCCGAAGCGCTTCACCAGTTTACGAAACGGCAAATCGGACACGCCGGTCATCGGCGCCAGCCAGACCGGATCGCCGACGCGGATCGGCCCGATGGAAATTCCATTTGTGTTTTGGCTCATGGCCTGCGATATACTTGATGCAGCTTCATTTTTCAAGGAATTCCGCCTCCGACATGGCTGAAAAAACTATCGCCCTGATCGTCGCCGCCGGGAAAAGCGAGCGCATGGCATCCGACCTGCCCAAGCCCTATATCACGCTGGCCGGAGAGCCGCTAATACGCCATACGATAAGGCTTTTTCAGCAGCACCCGCAGGTGGACGGCGTGCGCGTGGTCATCCGGCGGGAACATCATGGCTATTACCGCAAGGCCATCGAGGGAATGACGCTTTTTCCCTGTGTCATCGGCGGCCAGACGCGGCAGGAATCGGTGCGGCGGGGACTGGAAAGCATTGCCCACCGCAAGCCCGAGCGCGTGCTGGTGCACGATGCCGCCAGGCCGATTGCCAGCCCGGCGCTGATTTCGCGCGTGATCGAGGCGCTCGACAACCAGCCGGCCGCCATACCCGCCCTTGCCGTCACCGATACGGTCAAGCGTGCGCGCAACGGGCTGGTTGGCGAAACGGTCAGCCGCGAGCAACTCTACATGGTGCAGACGCCGCAGGGATTTCATTTCGATACGCTGCTGGAAGGGCACCGCCGCTACAGCAACGAGAACCTCACCGATGACGCCGCGCTGCTCGAAAAGCTGGGCAGGCCGGTGGCTATCGTCAAGGGCGAGGCCGGTAATCTCAAAATCACGACAGAAGAGGATGTACAGCGTATGCGAACGCTTCTTTCCCTGGATTCGGAAACGCGCACGGCCATGGGGTATGACGTGCATCCGCTCAAAGCCCATGATGCCGATACGCCGATGGCGCAACAGCATATCAAGCTGTGCGGCGTGAAAATCCCTTTTTCGTATTATCTGGATGGGCATTCCGACGCCGACGTGGCGCTGCATGCGCTGGTCGATGCGCTGCTTGGCACCATTGGCGCAGGCGATATCGGCATGCATTTCCCGCCCGACGACCGCAAATGGCAGGGCGCCGATTCCGAGCGCTTTCTGCTCTATGCCTATGAGATGCTGACGGCGCGGGGCGGGGAACTGGTGCATCTCGATATCACGCTGATCTGCGAACGCCCTAAAATTTCCGCCTACCGCGAGCAGATGGTGGCGCATATCGCGCAGGTGCTCAAACTGCCGCAGGACCGCGTCAGCATCAAGGCGACGACGTCGGAGAAGCTGGGCTTTATCGGCCGCGGCGAGGGTGTGGCCGCGCAGGCGGTGGCAACGGTGAGGCTGCCCAGAGGGTAGCCGGATGACGGATAACGGAAAGAAATTAAGGAAAAAGAATATGAAAAAGATAACATTGTCCTCCGCCCTCCGTCATCCGGCTACCTGCATCGCCACCTGGTTCGGCAGCGGGCTATCGCCCATAGTCAGCGGCACGGCGGGTTCGCTGGCGGCGCTGCCCTTTGCCTACGCTATTGAGGCCTATCTTGGCCATGCGGCGCTGCTGGCCGCTTCCATTTCTATATTTTTGATCGGCTGGTGGGCATCGAATCAATACCTTAAGGCTACCGGGCGCGACGACGACCCGAGTGAAATCGTTGTCGATGAAGTGGCAGGGCAATGGCTGCTGTTGTCTTTCCTTCCACTCACCTGGCAGGCCTACCTGGTGGGTTTTGTACTGTTCCGCGCCTTTGATATCGTCAAGCCATGGCCGGTATCGCTGGCCGATCAGAACATCAAAGGCGGGTTGGGCATCATGCTGGATGACATTCTTGCCGCGCTTTACCCGCTGGTGATTTATCTGCTTCTCGATGTCCTCGGCATGCACGCATGGCTGGTCAGGCTGCAGATTTTTCTCGGCGGCGGCCATGTTTTCTGAAGCCCTGCGGAAACAGGCCGCCGAACTGCTGGATAGCTGCCGCCGCAAAGGATGGAAAATCGCCAGTGCCGAGTCCTGCACCGGCGGGCTGATCGCCGCTCTACTGACCGAAATCCCCGGTTCGTCGGACGTTTTCGAGCGTGGCTTCGTTACCTATTCCAATACATCGAAAACGGAGATGCTGGGGGTGGATGCCGGTTTGATCACTAAGCATGGCGCGGTCAGCGAAGAGATCGCCGCCGCTATGGCGCAGGGAGCGCAGACGCAGGCCAAGGTGAACCTTGCCGTGGCGGTCACCGGCATCGCCGGGCCGGGGGGCGGCGCAGCTCAGAAACCCGTAGGGCTGGTGTATGTTGCCCTTGCGGCGCGCGGGGATGGCGTTACGGTGGAAAGATGTCTGTTCAGCGGCGGACGCAGTGAGATCCGGATAGCGAGTGTGGCGAAGGCGGTGGAGATGCTGTTGTCATCCTGACGTTTCCGGCACAAACTTCAGCGCTACGCCGTTGTTGCAGTAGCGCAGGCCGGTGGGCGCTGGGCCGTCCTCGAACACGTGGCCCTGATGGCCGCCGCAACGCGCGCAGTGATATTCGGTGCGCGGAACGATCAATTTGACATCGGTTTTAGTTTCGATGTGGCCGGGCAGCGCGTCAAAAAAGCTCGGCCAGCCGGTGCCGCTGTCGAATTTGTATCTGGAAGGGAATAACGGCAGACCGCAGCCGGCGCAGACGAAGGTACCGATATGCTTTTCATTGTTGAGCGGGCTGGTGAAAGGCCGTTCGGTGCCTTCGTGCCGCAGCACCTCGTATTGCTCGGGATCGAGACGCTTTTTCCATTCATCGTCGCTCAGGTTAAGCTTTTCCACCGTCTCCGCCATAGCCGCTCCTATTTTTCCCAGTTTGAGAAATGCCAGAGCCGCCAGCATTGTCCGCAGGAAATTCCGTCTGTCCAAGCCGTTCATGGCTCTATCTTACTAAAAAGTTGACTGAATGGCCAAGGCTATTACATTTCATGGAAATCGCAGGAGGTTTTATGCGCCCTATCGCCATCGTCTATCCTTTTCTTATCACCCGCGCCAGAGAACGCGCCGCCGCCCTCCTCGCCATGGCGCTGGGCGCGGCCATGATTTTTCTGATCGGCTTCTCGCATATCGACGTGGTGCACAACGCCGCTCACGATACGCGCCATTCCTCCGCCTTCCCCTGCCACTGATTCATGCAGAGAATTTTCCTGACGGCGCTGCTTGCCGGGATCATCGCCGGGTTGTTCGTCTTTGGCGTACAGAGCGTCAAGCTGACGCCGCTGATCCTCCAGGCGGAAAAGTATGAAGATGCCGCACCACACCATGCCGATCAAGAAACGCATGGATGGGAGCCGGCCAACGGCTTCGAGCGCAATGCCTGGCGGCTGGTGGCCGATCTGGGCGTCGGGGTCGGTTTCGCGCTGCTGCTGGTGGGAGCATTTTCATTGACGGGTCAGGTCATGGATGCCAAGCGTGGCATGCTGTGGGGACTGGCCGGCTACGCCGTATTTTCGCTGGCGCCGGGCTTCGGCCTGCCGCCGGAGTTACCCACCACGCTGGCAGCAGATTTAAGCGCCAGGCAGATCTGGTGGCTGGCTACCGCTGCCGCTACCGCCGGCGGCCTTGCCCTCATCGTATTCAAGCGCCAGCCTCTCTTTAAAGTGATTGGCGTGGTCCTGCTGGCGGCTCCGCATGCCGTGGGCGCGCCTAAAACGCCGCTGGGCGGGATGGTACCGACCGAACTCAATGCCCAGTTCGCCGCTGCCTCGCTGATCACCATGGCGTTGTTCTGGATCGTGCTGGGCAGCGTCAGCGGCTGGCTGTACGGACGCCAAAGCGCTTCAGCCTGAGATTTCTCCGCATACGCCACCGATAATAACCGTCACCGGGCCATCGAGTCCGGCTTCCTCCATGCGCTGCGGCAGATCACCCACCGTGCCCGTAATTAACCGTTGCGTCGGCAGGGTGGAGTCCATCATCGCGAGGGCCGGCGTGTTGGCAGGCAGGCCATGCGTTATCACTTCCCCAGCCAGCGCCGCCAGCGTTCTTTTCGGCATATAGACAATCGTGGTGGCGGTAGGATCGGCCAGCGCGCGCCAGTCGATATCGGCGGGCAATCCCCCCTGGCTGTCATGGCCGGTGACGTATTGCAGGCGGCGGGCGTGGTCGCGGTGCGTCAGCGGCAGGGCGAGCATCGCCCCCACCGCCTGCGCCGCCGTAACGCCGGGAATGACTTCGACGGGAATGCCAGCCGCTTTCGCCATGGCGATTTCCTCACCGGCACGGCTGAAGATCAGCGGGTCGCCGCCCTTGAGGCGCAGCACCCGCCTGCCCTCACCGGCCAGCTTCACCATCAGCGCGTTGATCTCGGACTGGCGGCAGGATGGGCCGTAGCCCTTTTTCCCCACAGGAATCTTCTCCGCCTCCGGCCGCGCCAGCGCCAGCACCTGCGGCGATACCAGCATATCATGCAGGATGACATCAGCGGACTTCAACGCCTCTGCCGCTTTCAGCGTGAGCAACCCGGGATCACCCGGCCCGGCGCCCACCAATAAAACCATCCCCTTAGCCATCGGCTGCCACCCTATGAAAAAATGTTCCCGTCACATTACCCTTGCGCTGCCCAGCCTGCACCGCCACGCCATTGGCATCCGTCGCTTCGCCCAGCGATTCCGCTTCGCCCTGCCTCACGATGCTGGCATAATGGAATTCATGGCCGCGTACCAGCGTCCCTTTACTGCCAATGAGCGTATCGCAGGCCAGTCGCAGAGCGCGGTAGCCCAGATGCAGCTTTCGGGCGGCAAACGAGGTGGTCACCGGCAATAATCCCGCCATGCCCCAGGATTGGCCGGAAGCATCAACTAACTGCTCGCCAAGCACCATATAACCGCCGCATTCGCCATGCACGGGCTTATGTTGCGCAAATTTTCTCAGTCCTTCCATAAAAATCTGATTTTCAGATAGTCGGCGGGCATGCAGCTCGGGATAACCACCCGGCAGCCAGCAGCAATCGGCGGAAGGATCGGGCGCTTCATTGTTAAGCGGCGAAAAGTAAAGCATATCCGCACCCGCCTGCCGCCATCCGGCGAGCACATGCGGATAGATAAAGGAAAACGCCGCATCGCGCGCCACGGCAATACGTTTGCCTGGCACTCTTATTCCCTCCCCCACAGGGGGAGGGTTAGGGTGGGGGCTGGTAGTGCGAGGCCTATCCTGCCCCCCACCCGGCCTCCCTATGGGGGGAGGAGAAGCCGCCAACAACGCATCCACAT
>JAGWLJ010000008.1 GCA_028873275.1 Pseudomonadota bacterium | reverse complement strand
CAGCAGGCGGATTAAAGTCCGAATGGTTGCGGGGGCGCGATTTAGTTCAAACTTTAACACTGGGGAAGAGCCGCCGGCACTTATAGTGCAGATTCCCATAAAAGGTCAGCAGGGCGATATCAGGGTATACAGCAAGGAACAATTTATTTTATCATATGGTAGGCAATGAGAGCATTAATGTTTTGTTGCAATTATAATGCTAATTGATCAATGGCTTAAAAGAAAAACCTCGGGATTGCTCCCGAGGTTCTCCTACCTGAACGACTTTCAGCCGATCAGGATTTCTACTTCATGTGGACGCTCCAGACGTTGCCGCCCTGGAGGTACACAACCGTATCACCCCAGTTGCCCAGGATCATGGCAGTGGTGATATCCTTGTCCTCGACTTTTTTCAGCGTACTACTGCTCGGAACGAAGAGATGAAGCTTCGTATCCTCGACAATAATCGCTGCAACACCCTTGGGCAGGATGGCAAGGTTGAGTTCAGGGCTTTCAGCCCCGCCCTGCCACAGCTTGTAGGTGCTGTAGTCTTTGGACATGGACAGCTCGAATTTCCGGTATTCGCCGGAAGCATCCACGCACATGACGGCGATGAAGCGGTTGCCCGCCTTCGCTGCCACAGGCGTAAAGCCATCGAGCTCCTTGACCCGCACATGTGCGCAGGCCTTGTCCGCGAAGGGAGCGATCAGGTACGTTGCGCCCAGCCCTTGCTGCACGCCGACGCCATCGAGCCATTTCGTGGAATTGAGCATGGCTCCCCACGTCTGGCCGATGGTAAGAATCGGCTTGCCCAAATGCTTGAGCAGCAACTCCGTCAGCCCCTGGTCGGTGACCAGAAAGAGGCGGTTCTCGTAGCGCACCAGCCGATGCCCCTTGAGCATGAGCATGAGCTCTTGCTTTTGGAGGCTTGTGCTGTTGATGCACGAGAATACAAAATCGCTTCCATCGTGATCTGCCACCAGCCAGTAGCCGTCGGCCTGCACCACCTCGCTCGCCGGAGATTTCACAGTCCCAATGACGCGCTTGGCAGCCAGGTCGTAGAGCCTGCCCGATTGCAGCAGAACCACGCCGCACGGGAAAATCCGCACGGCAGGGTCTTTAGATGACGCCAGATACAGCCGGTCATAGACCAGCAGGCCGGTCACCATCGACACCATCCGGCTGACCACGGCCGCCTTGGGAGCGATCGTTGTCGTATCGAATGGCGATGGCGGGATGGTGCGCTCGCCATGCTGGAATGTGGCTTCGAACCACATACGCAGCTTGGCGGGTATGCACTTGAAATCCCGCACCGCATGATTGAGACGCACGCCCGGTGTAAACACCGAAGCGCTGTCTTTCATGCGCCGCTCCAGTTCCGCCGGCTTATATCCGTCGAGTCCACCCTTGTAGGGGTGAATGCCGGTATAGATCTGGAACCAAACCACCGCTGCCGAGAACCAGTCACTCGCGTGAGTGAATCCCTGCGTATGATAATCACGGATCGACGGCATGATGACCTTTGCTGGCCATCTGCCGATTGCCCAGGAGTCCACGTCGATGACGCGAGGCTCCGGAGACTTACGTCTGCCATGGAGGATGCAGAGCCAGTTGAGTTCGTTGGCGTCGACCATGATAGCATCATGATCGTGCGCAAACAGAACCACTTGCCGCATTCCATCCACCAATTGCGAGGCATTGCCGTCCGTAAAGCCTTCACGTTGACGGAAGTCATTCGTGAAGATGCGAGACAGCGGCTCGCCTTCCACCCAGTTCATGTAGAAACCGAGAGGCTCATCCCTGCTGCCAAGGACAATGCCTTTTGGCGTCACGATGAACGGATGATCCAGCTGCGAAAGCAGGCGCACCTTTTCAGACATGCCATCCTTCCGCATCTTCTTCGGGTCGGTATACAGCTTTACAACCGTACCGGCCTTGCGGTAGATGCTGCCTTCGCCGCCAGTGGCGACGTGATCATTGGGGGTCAGGGTAATGACACCCTTTCCCTCGAGCGTGAACTGCGTGCTACGGCTGAGCTGCACTGGGCACCTCCTCCGGTTGCACGCGGATGACCGCGTAGGCGATGTCGTCGATCGGGCCTTTTCCCGATTTCTGAACGTCCTTGATGTGCCGGATCATCCGCCGCTTGGCGAATTCTCCGGCGACGTTCTTGAACGCCAGGAGGTCGACGACCGCCTGTTTCCAGTCCTGGTTTTCGATCTGGGTCACACCGTCGGTGAAAACGGCGATGAATTCCAGATTTTCCAGCCAGGCCTGCGAAATGGCTATCGCTATTCCGGCGACGCCTTTCTCGATAGAAAAGGTATCCCGGAACGGCTCCCTTCCGATGCCGTGCTGAGAAGTGTACGTCCAACCTTCAAGCGATAGATTGAAAGCCTGAACGTCGCCTCCCTGAGCGGCGATGAATGCCGCATAATTGTCTTCAGCGTATGCGAGATACGCGGGCATGTTGTTTGCCCAGTCGTAACGGGACATACGGATATGTCCGTCACGATGCTTGAAGGCAACCACTCCATCCCCTTGCAGGTGGACGAATCCGCCCTTGGGAGACAGAAGCGCATACACGCACGTCGCCAGCATGTCCTGCTGGTTCAGTCCGAGCATGCGGCGCGACGAGATCATCGTTGCTTGTTGCTGCGTGGCGATCAGCCTGCGGGTTTTATCCCAGGGCTGATTGCCGACACACTCGCGAATCGCCTGCGCCGTCGAAAGCGCAATGACTCGTGAGCCGACATCCGTCAGGCCACCGGTGGAACAGCCGTCCGCCACGATAGCGAAAGCCGTATCCCCATGCACGTCCGACAGGGCAAAGTCCTGGCAAGGACTGCCCTGGCCGAGATGCGCCTGGCCAATGCTGAAGTAATGATCCGTGTGAAGGATCATCATCTCCTCCTTTCTCAAGGAAAAGAAGGGACAGGGTTTTTTGAACCCTGCCCCTTCTTTAGACATCTCACCCGCCGCCTAGCCGAGGCTAGATGGTGGGATCGATCTGCTGGGACGGACCGCCCGTACCCAGCGCCTGCGACTGCGAACTCACCGAGCGACTGACGAACGCGGCAAGCTTCGCGAGCTTGCCGGGAGTTGCATCACCCGCGTTGATGTACCGGTCGAGTTCGGCATCCGCCTTGTACTCTTCCAGTAGCTGACTGATGGTCTTGCCGGCGTTCGGCCCGTAAGGATCCGCCATTCCGTCGGCATTGATGCCGATGAGGATGGTGAGGATGCTTTCGAGCTTCTCGCCTTTGCGGGCTTCTGCGACTTTCTGGGCGATCATCCTCGGCGTGGCCAGGGACGAGTTATTGTCCCCGTCCGTGATGCCGAAGTGGATCGCATTCACCAAAAAATCGTTGGTCGCCAGCTGGCTGCCATAGTCCACCAATGCACCGATGCCGGTGTAGTTGGCATCAAACAGGTTGGTGCCGCCGCACGGGTCGAACTGCGGGTAGTCGTCGGGATTGATTTCGCTGAGCGGCTTGAAGCCGTGCAGCTCACGAATCCCGAGCGACGTTGAGAACAGCGCGACGCGGACCAGCAAGTTGTCGCTGCGAGGCGACTTCTTGCAGGCCGTAACGGCGGTGACGAGCATCTTGCGAAGTTCGTCGGCGAAGTCACACACACTGCCGGTCACATCGACGTCGATGTCGACAAGCGTGTACTCGGTCGCCCCCAGATGATCGATTCTCGCACCGGTGAAGCCGAAGTTGCCTCCGGCGATCCGATGCTGTTCCATGTTGTCATCCACGAGACGAGGCATTGTGATGCCTCCTTTCATGAGAAAGAGACTCGGAACAAGAACCGCACGCGGAAACGATTTTCCGCGTGCTTAAGGCCAAGGAAACGCTCCTAGGCCAAGAACTCGGTCGAAGTCGTGAGAGTCATCCCACGCTTCTTCATGGTTTTCAGCCAGTCCTTGGCGATGGCCGGAAAATCCGGGCCACCGGGCGGTTGCGGCACAGGCGAAGAGCAGTCCGTCAGGATGTGAAACTTCCTGACGTGCTCCTCTCCGATGTTGTCCGCAATCTGGTTGACCGTCGTCATCACGCAGTGAGAGAGAGCCTCCCCCGCGATGAAGACGATGTCCGCTTCCTGCAGGACGGTCAGCAGGCCGGTATTAAGACCGGTGCTGGGATCGCTTGCCAGCGGCACCTCAGCCATCAGCCCGCCATAGTGCTCCGTGAAAGGGTTGACGCCCTTAGTCACGAAGTCCACGTTGGCGAAGTTGGCCTTTTCCCAGCGCGATAGCGCCGAGAAGAGGTCCGCCTGCACAGCATGCCCACCACTGCCGATCAGGCAGTGTTCGGGCCAGATCATGAGCAGGTACTTGCCCGCGGCCTCGAGAGCCTGGGTGTACCCGATCATGTACTGCTCCAGCGTCTGTCCGCCGAGCTGCGAGAGCTTGGCGTGACGGTTGCGCGGGAACCAGATTTCCGACCGGATGTCATCCGACCGGATTAGGGTGAACGGCGCGGGGCTTTCGCCCTTGTTGTTCGTCCACATGCCGGGGTGAGCGACATCGATCGGATGGTGCGAATCGAGCGTGACATGGAAGTCACGCACCTTCGGGCCGATCCGGTCGATCATCGTTGATAGCCGCTGCATGTCAGCAACGGCGCCCGCAACCGGCAGAGCCGATCCAAGCAGGTCCATGAAGTCGACTTGGGGGTCAATGATGACCCCGTCCACGATCAAACGCTTCCGGGCAGCCATTGCTGGCTCCTTTCGTCGTTTAGCCCTCCGTAAAGAGAGCAATCTCGCTTTAGTCTCCCCATGCCGCATGGCACAGACGTAAGACGAAAGCATGTTCAGCCAATTCTAAAAGAAATGGCAAGGAACGTAGCCTTCTTATTACTATTTGCTAAGAAACGGTATGAATTTTTTATGACAATTATAGCGAAGCGTTAATTATTTCTTCTTTTTGCGCTTCAATTCCACCATGGATGCAAAGTAGCCAGATGATTTCTCAATATTTTTTCCAGCAAGCTTGTCTAATATGCGGGTTTTGGCTGCCTGCTTTTTCGCCTTTTCCTGCTTTACGGGTTTGCTTTGTTTTGCCTGGTAATCATTCAATTTGAAATCGATATAAAAACCACCCTCCGGCAACACTTTTATTTCAAACACGTATTTCTTTACCGGCTTGTTCCGATCCGTGTCCCGGCTAAAGATCATCAGATAAAAACGTTTCTTTGCGGGGATGGAGGCCATGGGGAACTGCTCATGCAACTTCATGAGATCGGCCTCTGCTGCTTCTATGGTTTCGTAGGTTTTCTTTTTCTGAATGCTGCGCAGTATGGGATGCCCCCAATTGGGGTGCTTGGCATTGTTCTGATATTTGCGCTGCGGATGTTGCGCCAACTCCACATACATTTTCGTCGGATACAGCGTCCATTTATTGTTCACCTGTTTATAGGTGATGGCAGCAAAATTGCCGAGATAGCCTTTCGCCTTTTCTTCCTTCGTGACTTCGTATCCCTTGATCCAGAGGATCAGCGACTTGCGCTTGGTTTTCTCATCGATCTGATGACGTGAGACAATAAAATGATGCTCGAGCATCTCCAGCCACTCAATAGCCTGCTCTTCGCTTGCTAACCGCAATGCCTGCTCTGTCACCGCCTCAATAGTCGGGGTGTTAGAAAATGCTAATTTTTTTGTGTTTGCCCTGGACATACTTGAGCATTTAGTTACAGGATAATAATTGTTTAATTTATATTCCTAAAATTGATTTTTAATTAACAAGGCATGAAAGTATGGCAAAATTATCAAAAATAATCGCGAGAATGCGATTTGGTTCCAACACTAAACGATCTACAATATACATTCTGCAAAAGCTCTAAGGACGCGCTGATGCGATTTTGTTCTAACTTTAAGTGCAAATATTTTTAGATTTGCCAATAAGTTCTTAGGACGCGCTGGCGCGATTTAGCTCAAACTTTAAACCCGAAGATGAACCGCCAGCGATGGTGGTGCAGATTCCCATAAAAGGCCAGCGGGACGATATTAGGGTAGGAAGCCCTTACCTATCGCTGCGTAGTAGTACAGCTCCATGCTTATTTCTTTCAATAAACGTTTATCCATTATCATATAGAATAAGAACGATAATATAATTATAGCAGTAATGTCTTTCCGGCATTTAGCTAAAACGGATAATATTCAAATGGTTTCTCCAATGAACATAGAACGAGCCAATAAAGTCCCTCAGGTTACGCTAGCCTTCTGGATTATTAAGATCGCCGCTACCACGCTCGGCGAGACAGGTGGGGACGCTTTATCCATGTCCATGAACCTCGGTTATGCCGTTGCTACCGGTATTTTTGCAGTATTCTTCATCGCAGCAGTGATAGCGCAAGTGTCTGCTAAAGGTTTTCACCCATTTCTGTATTGGACAGTGATTGTTGCCACGACCACAGTCGGCACCACTATGGCGGATTTCGCCACGCGCTCTATGGGGATTGGATATATCGGCGGTTCGCTTATTTTGTTTGCCTTGCTGATGTTTACGCTGGCGCTCTGGCGCTACTCCACAGGATCAGTATCGGTCAACGCTATTTCGTCGCCCAAAGTGGAAACCTTTTATTGGATCACCATCCTTTTCTCGAATACTCTTGGTACGGCGCTAGGCGATTTCCTGGCCGACACGTCCGGGCTCGGATATGAAGGAGGAGCATTGGCGTTTGGGGCAGCGCTGTTATTAATCGCCGCAGCGTATTACTTTACCCGCCTTTCCCATACACTATTGTTTTGGACAGCCTTTATTCTAACCCGCCCTCTTGGCGCCACGCTGGGCGATATTCTTACCAAGCCACTTGACCACGGTGGGCTTGATCTGAGCCGCTTTACCTCCTCCGCTGTCATCGCGGTATTCATGATAATCTGCATCTCATTCACCTCGAAGCGAGCTGGCAGTCACGGCGCCCCCTACAGGCGCAACAGCATTTAAAACGCTTTTGGGACAGATACGGCTGCTCCCGGCTATCAGAGGCTACTTAGAGGCAGAGCTAAGATACAACAGCAAAAATCTTCTGAAACTGGCTCTGGGAGCAATTTTAAAGCCTCCCTGTTATATTTACAACTTATAGCCGTTTCTAACGGGGATTTTTTATCCCATTTGGCGTAGAAATCTGTGTCTGGCTTTTGAATTATAAACATCCTTTATTCGATGCAGTGACGTAAAGTAAGGAACACATACCCACCGCCGGCCAGATGCGCATTACGATGCGGTATTAGAGGCGGGTATCTTACATCCGACGACTCGGTTTTCCCCAGCATGCCGCCGTACCAGTGTTAATGCTTTCTGGCGCCGGTACCCGCTATAAGCGCCACTAGAAATACAACCTTATCGCCGGATTGAAAGGCAACCCGAAGTAGAATTCCCATGGCTTATGCAGCAATGAAAAGCGATACGGCGCCACTTAACGATAAGAGATAATGGAGATTCTCTCCGATCACTAATTGATCGCATCGTGCTTCAGCCAAAGCAAGAAACAGGATCTATTGATGCTGAATTATACGGGGATCTAGCGCAGTTGGTGGCTTTGGAGGAAAAGACGACGTTTTCTTTTAACTTGAAAAAGATATCGGTGGTTGCGGGGGCAGGATTTGAACCTGCGGCCTTCAGGTTATGAGCCTGACGAGCTACCGGGCTGCTCCACCCCGCGTCACCAAACATAACGAGCGCATACGCCCGGAGCTATTTTATTATATCCGCCGTGGGGCTTGCCCAGGCGGCGGGCCGCTCTCGCCCGTATCTGCTATGACAGCAAAGGCTGCCTGAAGCAGCCCCAAAGGTTTATATACAGCTACTGCGCAGAAATACAAGCCCTTAAAATATGAATCCCGCTCCCCCGAAGGCCGGTCCGGCGTAAAGCCGATCGGGCAGGCGGGGAAGCGGGACCTTTATAGTGATAGCGCTATCGATATTAAGCTGTTTTTTTCAGCAGCGTCGTATACGTCGCAAGCAACATATACAGACCCGATACGCCCACTAGCACGTTGATGGTGGAGCCTAATACTCCAAACATCCCGATCAGATCAAGATGCAGCCACGACGTCAAACCGATGTTCGCGGCGCCAAGAATGACCAGAAACGTTGCTATCTTGTGGAACATAATCTTTAAACCTCCTCCCCATAAAGGGCTAAAAGGAACGCCTTTTAACCTATTTTTATGTTACCACAATTTGTTGCAATGCACAATAAATTTTATGCAGATATGCTGCTCCGCACAATTGCGCTCAAATTAATGGTAACATATGGAAATTGCTATATAAATAACATTACTTTCTTATGTAACGCTTGACAACAGGGTACGGAGATTTTATCCGGGCGCGGCTAGGCTTCGGAGTGATGATTCCGGTAATGAAACGATAATCACCTTTAACGATAACAAGCATCAAGGAGGTTTTTATGCCAAGGTCAAGCAGAGACTATGATGAAGATGAACGCGAAGAAGGGCGTGGTTACTCCAGTTCCAGCCGTTCGGGTTCCGGTCGTAGCCGTTCGCGTTACGAAGAGGAGGATGAATATCCGCGCTCCCGCCGTTCTAGCGGCCGTGGTTCGGAATATAACGAGGACAGCCCGCGCCGCGGACGTATGCGCCAGGAATCGCGCCATATGGGGCATGGCGGTTGGTTCGGCGATTCCGAAGGACACTCCGAAGCTTCCCGGCGGGGTTGGGAAAACTCCGATCATGCTCCCAGCGGCTGGTTCGGCGATTCCGAGGGGCACTCTGAGGCTTCGCGCCGGGGCTGGGAGAATCCCGACCATGGAGCTAGCGGTTGGTTCGGCGACCCGGAGGGGCATTCCCGCGCTTCCCGCAAGGGCTGGGGTGAGAATGAGGAGGGGGGATACCGCTCTTCTTCCCGGGGGCGCAGCCGTCGTGATTACGGCGAATACGAGGAAGAACCGCGCCGCCGGCACCGGTCTTCATCGGAATACTAAAGATCGGCTCTTTTGAGCGTTCGGCGGCAGGCTTCGGCCTGCCGCTTTTTATTGTCCCAGCGGCGAAAATCCGCTAATCACTGCCCCTATGATGGATTGGGATAAATTGCGGGTGTTCCACACCGTTGCCACAGCGCAGAGCTTTACGCGTGCCGGGGCGGTCATGAATCTCAGCCAGTCGGCCATCAGCCGCCAGATCAGCGCGCTTGAGGCGGATCTTCAGGTGGAGCTGTTTCACCGCCACGCGCGCGGGCTGCTGCTGACCGAGCAGGGGGAAATCTTATTCCGCGCCGTCAGCGATATTCTGTCGCGCCTCGCTACTGCCGAGAACGCGCTGCTCGAAAGCCGCGACCGGCCCCGCGGGCCGCTCAAGATCACGGCGCCGGTGGCCATCGGCACCACCTGGCTGACGCCGCGCATGCGGGAATTCACTGAATCCTATCCTGAAATCTCCGTGACGCTATTGGTCGACGACCGCGAGCTGGACTTAAGCATGCGCGAGGCCGATGCCGCTATCCGCTTCTTCCCGGCCCGCCATCCCGATCTCATCCAGAAACGGCTGACCACGTTGGAAAATTCGCTTTATGCTTCCAGCGATTATCTGCGCCGGCATGGCATCCCGCGAAAAGCGCAGGATTTGAAAGATCATCGCCTGATTGTATTCGGCGAGGAGAGCCGCCTGCCATTCGCCGAAGTGAATTGGATATTGAAAGCAGGGGCGGGGGCGTATGAAGGGGGCAGCCCCGCTTTCCGCATCAATAGCCTGGGCGGCATGCTGAAGGCGGTGGAAAGCGGCATCGGCATTGCCGGCCTGCCGGATTACATGGTGCAGGGCATGCCCCATGTCAGCAAGGTGCTGCCGGAGCTGAACGGTCCGGCAACGGAGGTGTATTTTGTTTATTCCGTTGAGCTGCGGAACTCAAAAAGAGTTAATGTATTCAAAGAGTTTCTGATAAGAAAACTGGCGGAAGACGGTTTGCGGAAGGCCGGATAAGCCATGCGCTAATTGCATAGCAATATTGCTATTTTGTTAATTCCAATCAATAAATGAATAGGTATACTGTCCTCATTATGAGCGATGTAATCCATCCTCATTCTTGGGCTCCATGCCCATAATCCTCCCTGTTATAGCTTTACCGGGCCTTCGGGCCCGGTTTTTTTTATACCGTTTCGGCCTCAAAAGTCGTCATAAACGTTCGGTTCAGCACCGTATCCACCTCGTTCATGCACGTTTCGATACCGATTGCCGCCAGTGAGGTCACGCTATGCTCACGTATTCCGCAAGGCACGATGCCGCTATAATGCGACAGGTCGGGACTGACATTGAGCGAAATGCCGTGATAGGCCACCCATTTGCGCACGCGGATGCCGATGGCGGCGATTTTGGCTTCCCCTCCCTTATCGCTGACCCAGACGCCGGTTCGGCCCTCCCGGGTGAACCCCTCCACGCCGAATTCGGCCAGCGTGGCGATCAGCCATTGCTCCAGCCGGCGCACGTAGCGGCGGATATCAGGCTGGCCGGGCAGGGCGCGCTTCCTTAAATCGAGCATCAGGTAGGCGACGCGCTGGCCCGGCCCATGATAGGTGAACTGGCCGCCGCGGCCGGAAGGATATACGGGAAAACGGGCGCTATCCAGCAGGTCAGGCGCTTTGGCGCTGGTGCCGGCGGTATAGAGAGGAGGATGCTCGAGCAGCCAGGCCATTTCCGGGGCTGTGCCTGCGGCAATGCCGGCCACCCGCCGCTCCATGGTTTCCATGGCGGCCGGGTATTCCACCGGTTCGGTAGAAATTTTCCATTCCATAATGCTGTGATGACTTGCCAAGAGGCGAATCTTTGCTTAGATATTGCGCTCTTGTCAATCAGCCTGGGCATGCGGCCGTGGCGGAATTGGTAGACGCACTACCTTGAGGTGGTAGCGCCGCGAGGCGTGGAAGTTCGAGTCTTCTCGGCCGCACCATTTAAGACTTTACCAATCTCTCCGCCAGTGCCTCATACGGCAGCACACCCTTCGGATTGCCCAGCGCGGCGATGGTCAGCTTTCCCTGCGCCAGCTGTCGTGCCAGTCTCAGCACGTCATCTTTACTGATGGCATCGATACGGGCGGCGAGGTCTTTCGCCTGGCGGTATTCGCCATAGGTAAGGAGGTGGCGCCCGATCCAGGTGGCCACCGCCTGGGGGTTCTCCCGTGACATCAGCAGGTCGGCCTTGTGCTGGTTCCTGGCGCGTTGCAACTCTTCTTCCGAAATGGTCGTCGTCATGCTCGCCAACTCATCAATCAGCACGCCGGAAAGTTCCTCCGCCTTATCGGGAGCCGTGGCGGCATAGATGCTGAGCAGGCCGAAATCCTCATAGGCGCTGCCCATGGCATAGACCGTATAGGCCAGCCCGCGCTTCTCTCTCACTTCCTGGAAAAGACGCGACGACATGCCGCCGCCTAGGATGCCGGCATAGACCTGCAGCGTGTAATATTCGGGTGCGTGGATCGATACGGCGGGCAGGCCTACCATCAGGTGCAGTTGCTCGAAATCGCGCGTGGCACGGGCTTCGCCGCCGCCGTAGCCCGCCGGCTCGAAGCCGGGGCCGGCAGTTTCGTGCGGCAGGGTAAAATATTCCTCCGCCATCGCCACCAGCGTCCGGTGGTCGATATTGCCGGCCGCCGACAGCACCATGCGCGGCGTGCGGTAATGCGCCTGCATATAGCGGATGAGGTCGTCGCGGCTATGGGCGTTGACGCGTTCTTCGGTGCTGAGAATGGAGCGCCCCATCGGCTGATTGGGGAAGGCCGTTTCGTCGAAATAGTCGTTGATCAGATCGTCCGGCGTATCGTAATGCATGGCGATTTCCTGAATGATCACGCCTTTCTCGCGCGCCAGCTCCTCCTCGTCGAACACCGAATTCTGCAGGATGTCGGCCAGGATATCCACGGCCAGCCGCACGTCGCCTTTCAGCACCTTGGCGAAATACACGGTGTTTTCCATCGAGGTGTAGGCGTTGCTCTGGCCGCCGATATTGTCGAACGCTTCGGCGATGTCGCGGGCGTTGCGGGTTTTAGTGCCCTTGAACGCCATGTGCTCAAGCAGGTGCGAGATGCCGCCGTCCGCCTCGCTCTCATAGCGCGCGCCGGCGCCGACGCTGACGGCGACCGCCACGCTTTCCACGCCGGGCAGGAATTCGCTGGCCACGCGCAGGCCGTTTTTAAGGGTGGTCAGGTGGTACGCCATGAGTTAAACGCTCCGGATAGAGGGAATTGGGCACTATAGGGCCGATAACATATAAAATCCTTGTCTTTTTGCCAGTCTTTAGCTACGTTTCGCCTCGCCTGCTGAAAAGGGGGCTGTTTTCCATGGTTCGCACCCGTAGCTCAGTTGGATAGAGCATTTGACTACGAATCAAAAGGTCGGGCGTTCGAGTCGCTCCGGGTGCGCCATTTTTTCTTAACAAACAATGTCTTAAAAAATGTGGTAAAGAGAGTGCCCTGCATTCGGGCATGGCATTAACAATTATTATTATTTTAATGTTTGCCCTGTAAGGTAAAGACTTAACCTTCAGGAGGACGCATGCCCTGGGAAGTAATGGCAATTAGGTTGGCGCTGGCTTTGTTTTTAGGGATTATCGTGGGACTCGAGCGCCAGCTGCGCCAGAATACGGCGGGCCTGCGCATGAACGCGCTGGTGGCGATTGGCGCCGCTAGTTTTGCGCTTTTCGGCAATAGCATTGCCGTCACCGGCATGAGCACGCCCGATAGCCTGGCGCGCATTTCCAGCCAGATCATCACCGGCATCGGCTTCCTGGGTGGCGGCGTAATCATGAAGGAAGGAGCCAGCATCAAAGGCATCGCCACGGCGGCGACGCTGTGGTGCTCGGCGGCCATCGGCATGTTCGCCGGGGCTGGCTTTGCTGCACCGGCCATTGCCTGTACGGTATTCATCGTGGCAACCAACCTGGTTCTCCGGCCAGTAGCTTGGAGTATTAAGAAGCGCATCGAGTATGGCTATCATCATGACCATCACGTGCCGCACGGCGATGATTTAATGTCCCATTAAAAACTTCTCCGCCTCCAACGCCGCCATGCAGCCTGTGCCGGCGGCGGTGACGGCCTGGCGGAAGATCTTGTCCTGCACGTCGCCGGCGGCGAAGACGCCCGGGATATTGGTGGTGGTGCGGCCGGGAGTGGTGACGATATAGCCTTCGCTGTCCAGAGTAACGACGCCTTTGAATAATTCGGTATTGGGCGTGTGGCCGATGGCGATGAAGGCGCCGTCGGTTTTGTATTCGGTGAGGCCGCCGGTTTTGAGGTTTTTCAGCCGCACCGCCGTCAGCGAGGTGGGGTTTTCGGTTCCGATGAATTCCTCAATAACGCTGTCCCAGATCACCGATACTTTTGGGTTTTTAAACAGGCGCTCCTGGCCGATCTTCTCGGCGCGCAGAGAATCACGCCGGTGAATGACCGTCACACGATTGGCGATGTTGGAGAGGTAGAGCGCTTCTTCCACCGCGCTGTTGCCGCCGCCGATAACCACGACATCCCTACCTTTGAAGAAAAACCCGTCGCAGGTGGCGCAGGCAGACACTCCGAAGCCTGAGAATTGCTTTTCGCTGGGAATGCCCAGCCAGCGGGCGGAAGCGCCGGTGGCAATGATAAGCGTTTCACCGATATAGGTATCGCCGGATTCGCCCACAGCGATGAAAGGGCGCTTCGACAGGTCTACCTTGGCGATGGTGTCATGGATGATCTGCGTGCCGACATGCGCCGCCTGTTTTTCCATCTGCTCCATCAACCACGGGCCTTTGACCGCGTGCTCGAAGCCGGGGAAGTTTTCAACGTCGGTGGTAATGGTCAGCTGCCCGCCGGGCTGCATGCCGTGCACCATGATCGGTGCCAGCGACGCGCGCGACGCATAGATCGCCGCCGTGCAGCCGGCTGCGCCGGAGCCAATGATGAGGACTTTGGTGTGGTGGATGGCCATGTGTGAGTGTGGGTGCGAGTGCGGATGAAAAGGAAGTGCTTACACTCCCACTCACACCCGCACCCACACTATTCCCTAGAGTTTCTTCGCATGCCCCTTGAGATACTTGGCCACGCCTTCGGCCGAGGCTTTCATGCCTTCTTCGCCGCGGTTCCAGCCAGCCGGGCAGACTTCGCCGTGCTCTTCATGGAATTGCAGCGCGTCAACCATGCGCAGCGCCTCGTCGACGTTGCGGCCCAGCGGCAGGTCATTGACCAGCTGGTGGCGCACGATGCCATTGCCGTCGATCATGAAGGTGCCGCGGAAGGCGACGGCGCCGCCGGTCAGCACGTCATAATCGCGGGCGATGGATTTGGTGAGGTCTGCCACCATCGGGAACTGCACGTTGCCGATGCCACCTTTTTCGACGGGGGTATTCTTCCACGCCAGATGGGTGAAATGCGAATCCACCGAAACGCTGATGACTTCCGCCTTGCGTAGCTTGAATTCCT
The DNA here is from genome assembly GCA_028873275.1 of Pseudomonadota bacterium. Classification (GTDB taxonomy): domain Bacteria; phylum Pseudomonadota; class Alphaproteobacteria; order Rickettsiales; family SXRF01; genus JABDCD01. The sequence goes on along the minus strand of JAGWLJ010000008.1, from coordinate 101 downwards.
TGAGGCGGTTGTTGAAGGCGATGATTTCCGACGGGCAGACGAAAGTGAAATCGAGCGGGTAGAAGAACAGAATGCCGATCTTGCCCTTCTTGGTCACCTTG
>JAGWLJ010000220.1 GCA_028873275.1 Pseudomonadota bacterium | reverse complement strand
GAGCAATCAGCAGATTAGCGCTATTTTGTCAAGACGGCTTGAGCAATTGGCTGAGATTGCGTTATTTCCCGGCTTCCTCTTCGAATTTCTCGCCGGAGGGGTTCTCTTCCAGCGCATAACCGGCCGAACGCACCGTGCGGATGAGGTCCGGCTGATTGCCGTCGTAATCCAGCCCCTTGCGCAGGCGGCGGACATGCACGTCCACCGTGCGCAGCTCGACATAGATATCGTGACCCCATACGGCGTCGAGCAGCTGCTCGCGGGAAAACACGCGGCCGGGATGCTCCAGCAGATAGCGCAGGAGCGAGAATTCGGTGGGAGAGAGATGCACCTCGGCATCGTTGCGCGTCACCTTGTGGCCGGCAACGTCCATCTTGATGCCGGCGAAGGACAGCACCTTCTCCGACAGCGCCGGGCGAAAGCGGCGGAAAACGGCGCGGATACGCGCGATCAATTCCGCTGGCGAGAAAGGCTTGACGATATAGTCGTCGGCTCCGGCGTCGAGCCCGCGAATGCGATCGCCCTCTTCGCCGCGCGCCGACAGCATGATGATGGGGATGGCCTTGGTGTCGTTGTTCCAGCGCAGCTGCTTGCAGATCTCGACGCCCGACATCGACGGCAGCATCCAGTCGAGCACGATGATGTCAGGCTTGTAGTCCTTCACCATGCCGATGGCTTCCTCACCGTCGCCGGTCGAATAGACGCGGAAGCCCTCGCGCTCGAGATTGTAGCGCAGCAGGGTGACGATGGCGACCTCGTCCTCGACGATCAGAACCGATGTTTCCAAAAGGAATCCTTTTTATTTTGCCATGAACGCCGCGCCACTTTAGCATAAAACGCGGTGCGATCAATCATTCTGCGGCATAAACCTTAAAAAACGATTGAAATATGGTGACAATGCAGGGCCTGCAGCCGCCAAAAACCGCATCTCTCGTCATTGTGGCGGCGATGGCAGCGCTGCTCATGCTTATGATTCGGCATATTGCCGTCACCTCCGACGCTTATGTCACTTTCCGCGTGGTGGATAACGTCACGCATGGCTACGGGCTGCGCTGGAATACCAACGAGCGCGTGCAAGTCTATACCCATCCGCTGTGGCTGTTTCTGCATATCCCGTTTTACGCGCTGTGGGAAAATATCTTTTATATCACCGTCGGGCTTTCACTGCTGTGCAGCATGGCGGCGGTGGCGATCCCCTTGCTCACCTTTCGTCGCACCTGGCCGCAGGCGCTCGGCCTGTTCCTGGCCCCGCTGATAGCCTCGTCAAGCTTCGTCAACAACTCGGTCACCGGGCTGGAAAACCCGCTGGCGCATCTGCTGTTCGCCGCTTTCGGCTACGTGCTGCTGACGGTGTGCGGGGCGCGTTTCTGGTTCTGGATCAGCTTTTTCTGCGCGCTGGCGCTGCTGAACCGTCTCGACACGGTCATTTTCTATGCGCCGGTGATGGTGTATCTGCTGGTCGCCCGCCGCCCGTTGCATATCGGTCAATGCTTGCTGGGCGCCCTTCCCATTGTCGGCTGGGAGCTGTTCAGCCTGTTTTATTATGGCTTCCCCTTCCCCAACACCAAATACGCTAAGATGGAAAGCATAATGAGCGCCGATTCGATCTGCCAGGGCGTGCATTACCTGTTCAACCTGCTGGCTCTGGACCTGACCGGCGCCGAATTTCTATTCGCCGGCGTGGCAATCGTGCCGCTGTACCGGCGGTTCGCCGACAACGGCAAAGCGGTGATTGCACCCGAGATGCTGGCAGTAGCACTGGGCATTCTGCTGTATAGTCTCTATGTCATCGACACCGGCGGCACGTATCTCTCCGGCCGTTTCTGGTCGCTGCCGGTATTCGCCTCCATCTGGCTGATTTACGGCGTAGCAGCGCCGCATATCCGCAAAAGCGTCTCCCTGTGGCTGGCGGGCGTATGCCTCCTGGCGCGGCTGATCTATCCTCATGCCGGTACTCTGCTCGAGGCCTGTCCCTCTTGCTTCACCGGCGGCATTTGGCCGCGCTATTACAGCGTTACCGCTGCCGGCTTCCATGTGGGCAGCATGCCGCTGCCACTGCCCACCGTCGACCGCCATCATGCGCCGGAAGTAGCCATCACCACCGGGATCGGCATCTTTGGCTACAGCGGCGGCCCCAACGTGCATATGGTCAATGCCTATGCCTTCACCGACCCGCTGCTGGCGCGCCTGCCCGACAAGGGCGTAAGAATGACCGATTCGGTGATCGAGCACTGGACGCGCGATATTCCCAGCGGGTACGTCGAAGCGCTTAAAACCGGCTCGACGGCGCAGATGAATCCTGCACTGGCAAAATATTATCGAAAGCTGCGGTTGATCATTTCAGGAAATCTGTGGGACAGCGAGCGCCTCAGAGAAATCCTGCTCTTTAACCTGGGCGATTACGATTACCTTATTGATGAATATATAAAATCCCTGCCGTCGCCCGCGGAGAAACCTTCATGAAACTGTCACATATCCGGCCGGTCGCTATGCTATAATGATTTTATGAGTACTATAGCGAACCTTGCCAGATCAGGAATAGGCCTGCTCTCCGATGTCGGCGGCGGAGCCATCAAAGCTGCTGGAAAGGCAGCAACTGGCCTGTTCGGGATGTTCATGAAAATTTTTGCCTTGGGCGATCCGGATGCGAAGGAACTGATAGCGGGCGCCGCTGAAATCGGCGACAGTGCAGCCGAAGGTGTTGGCAACATCGCCGGGCAGATCGTTCGGGCGGCCGGCAATACGGGTATCGACCTCGCCCAGAATATAGGCCATGGTCTTCCTGAAGCCGTCAGGCGCGCCGGCGATCCGGGCCGTGCTGTTTAATTACCGGTTTTTACCGCGCGCCAGGCAATATCGCGGCGGCAGAATCCTTCCGGCCAATCAATGGCATCGACAGCGCAATAGGCTTTCTCCTGCGCCTCGGCGATAGTACCGCCGATAGCCGTCACACCCAGCACGCGCCCGCCGGTGGCCACAATGTTGCCATTACGCTTCTCCGTTCCGGCATGAAAGATTTTTACGCCTTCGATTTTCCCGGCCCTGTCAAGATGGCCAATAACGGAGCCTTTCT
>JAGWLJ010000007.1 GCA_028873275.1 Pseudomonadota bacterium | reverse complement strand
CGATTTACGCAAGCACTGGGCAATCAATCTCTGGAACAACTCGCCCCACATAATGACCATGCGGATTCTGTGCTGAGCGGCATCATAAAAGATGGGCGCATAACCACTGAATCCGTCAGAGCGTTTGATGATAATTTCAATGCCGATCGGCGGCTGAGTAAATTAATCAGGGAACGGGACATCCTGCTTTCGGAGCGCCAGAAACAGCTGTCGTGCTATGAAAAGATGCGCCAGGCGCTGAAGGAAAAATATGCCGGAAACGACTACATCTTAAAACGCGGAGAGGAATACATAAAAGATCGGGAGAAGAGATGGCCGGACATCACTATTTGTTTTGACAATAGCGTCATGATTCGGGATGAGGATTATAAAAACCTCGAAAAATCTACTGAACAGACCCTGAAATGGCTCAAAAAAGATTATATAGAGTTCAGGAAAGAAGAGAAAAAACGACATATCGAAAAGGCGCGAATGGTCACGCAAACATTGGAATCTTTTTTTGGCCTGAAATTCTCCTATCATAATAAGGCCTATTATACGGAAATTCCGCTGCATGATAATGAAACGCGCCACCGGATATACAGCGCACTGAGCAAAGTGGCCCGCTATGCAGACGATTTTCCGGCCGAAGAGGAACTGTTCATCAATCATCGCGTCGTCAATCACCGGGGAAGCAAAGTTAGTGTTCCCCCCGACGCGCCCGTGCCGAAACTCTATGAAATGCGCCTGCCGCAACACAGCGCGGAAACGCTGGCATCCCTTGTAACAGGAGAGAAATTGTCCTGCCATAATCGCTACCCTCAAAGATTTACCGGCCAGCCGTCCGAGATTCCCGATTATTGCCATTCCGTAGCGGAAGAAATGGCGCAGCCATGGGAAGAGTTGGCGAATACCTTCAGGCAACTGCAAGCCCTTGAAAAGAGCGGTACATGGGTAAATGTGGCTGCTTTTTCCCGTGAGAGAGACACTCATCGGCGATAATAAAAAAGGCCGCCAAGGAGGCGGCCTTTTTATTTGCCGATGTAAAGCGATTTACGCCATCAGCGCCAGGAGCAGAATCGCCACGATGTTGGCGATCTTGATCATCGGGTTGACGGCCGGGCCGGCGGTGTCCTTGTAGGGATCGCCCACCGTGTCGCCGGTCACCGCCGCCTTGTGGGCGTCGGAACCTTTGCCGCCGTGATGGCCTTCCTCGATGTATTTCTTGGCGTTATCCCAGGCGCCGCCGCCCGCCGTCATCGAAATGGCGACGAACAGGCCGGTGACGATGATGCCCAGCAGCATCGCGCCCAGCGCCGCGAAACCTTCCGCCTGGCCGGCAATCGCCTTGATGACGAAGAACAGCACGATCGGCATACCCACCGGCAAGAGCGACGGGATAATCATCTCGCGGATGGCCGCCTTGGTCAGCATGTCCACCGCGCGGCCGTAATCCGGCTTGGCGGTGCCGGCCATGATGCCGGGGATTTCCTTGAACTGGCGGCGCACTTCCACCACTACCGAGCCGGCCGCGCGGCCGACCGCCTGCATGCCGAGCGCCCCGAACAGGTACGGCAACAGCCCGCCGATGAACAGGCCGACGACGACATAGGGGTCGGACAGCACGAAATCGACGTGCACGCCGCCGAAATAATGCTTCAGGTCCTCAGTATAGGCCGCAAACAGCACGAGCGAGGCCAACGCCGCCGAACCGATGGCGTAACCTTTGGTGACGGCCTTGGTGGTGTTGCCCACCGCGTCAAGCGCGTCGGTGATCTCGCGGATGTCCTTGGGCAGGCCCGACATCTCGGCGATGCCGCCGGCGTTATCGGTCACCGGGCCGTAGGCGTCGAGCGCCACCACGATGCCGGCCAGCGCCAGCATGGTCGTGGCCGACACGGCAATGCCGAACAGGCCGCACTGCATATAGGCGAAGATGATGCCCGCGCAGATGACCAGCGCCGGAATGGCAGTGGCTTCCATCGACACGGCCAAGCCCTGGATGACGTTGGTGCCATGGCCGGTGGTCGAAGCCAGCGCCACGCTGCGGACGGGCCTGAACTTGGTCGAGGTGTAATATTCGGTAACCCACACCAGGAGGCCGGTGACGACCAGCCCGGCCAGCGCGCAATACAGCACGTTGATGCCGGTGAAGCTCGTCGCGCCGATGGCGTACTGCGTGTGCAGGCCCAGCACATGATCGGTCACGCCGACGATGGCGATGCCCGAAAACACGGCAGCGGCGATGAGCCCCTTATAGAGGGCGCGCATAATGTTGCGATCGCCTTTTTTCAGCCGCACGAAGAAGGTACCGAGGATCGAAGCCAGTATGCAGCTGCCGCCGACGGCCAGCGGATAGGCCATCATGGCCTGCTGAGCGGCGCCGGTGAAATAGATGGCGGCCAGCAGCATGGTGGCGACGATGGTGACGACGTAGGTCTCGAACAGGTCGGCGGCCATGCCGGCGCAGTCGCCAACATTGTCGCCCACGTTATCGGCGATCACCGCCGGATTGCGCGGATCATCCTCGGGAATTCCGGCTTCGACCTTGCCGACAAGATCGGCGCCGACGTCGGCGCCCTTGGTAAAGATGCCGCCGCCCAGACGGGCAAAGATAGAGATCAGCGACGCGCCGAAGGAAAGCGCCACCAGCGCCTCGAGAATCTTGCGGGTCTCCAGGCCCATGTTCTGGAGGGTCATATAATAAATCGTGATGCCGAGCAGGCCAAGACCCACCACCAGCATGCCGGTCACCGCGCCCGATTTGAAGGCGATGGAGAGCGCCGGCTGCAGGCCGGATTTGGCGGCTTCGGCCGTGCGCACGTTGGCGCGCACCGAAATGTTCATGCCGATATAGCCGGCGATGCCGGAGAGAATGGCGCCGGTGGCATAACCCACGCCGACGAACCAGCCCAGCTTGACCGAGATCAATATGCCGATGACGATGCCCACCAGCGCGATGGTCATGTACTGGCGGTTGAGATAGGCACGCGCACCTTCCTGAATGGCGCTGGCGATTCCCACCATGCGCTCGGAACCGGCCGGGGCAGCCATGATCGAGCGGCCGGCGAAAATGCCGTAAAGCAGCGAAGCGATACCGCAGGCAATGATAAAGGTCATCAATGACATGAGATTCTCCCTAGAGGATGATCGGACGGGTGAATGCATTACCTGATGGCCGGGCGCAAATCAATAGCAACTTGCAATCAGTTAGAGGCCCCGCGTTTTTACCCGCTCCAGCGCCGCCCGCAGCGCCGGCTCGTCCGCCTGGCCCAGGAATTCCGCCACCAGCTTGCCCCGGCCGTCGAAGAAAGCAAGATAGGGGATCTTGCCGGAAAAATGGCTGCCCATCGATTGCAAGAGCTGCGGCAGGGGGCCTGTGGACAATATATAGGGGGTAAAAAGCGCATCGTAATGCTGATGGATGAGATAGGCAGCCAGCGGCCGTATTTCCTGATCGCGGGAGAGAAACACCGTCTCGACCCCGTCCATCTCCCCCTCCGCCATCAGATGGGCGATATCGGGCATCATGACGCGGCAATACGGGCACCAGGAAGCATAGACCACCAGCATCACCGGCCTGCCGTCCGGCTTATGCAGCAGCGGCGGCACCGCCTGCGCGGGAATGGGAACGATCTTATAGGTAAACGCCTCGATCTGGGCCGCCTGCGGATCCGGCCCGGCCAGATACGGCTGAATGGCCTGCAGCACCGCCATGACGATCAGCGCCAGCGCCGCGGCATTGAAGAGGAAGCGGATATCCCTGCTATGTTTCTTGAACATGATCAGAAGTCCACGCATTTGCCGCCGATTTCCCAGTCGCCGTAGCGCGTGGGATCGAGGCCGCCGCGGCCGCCGGTTTCAGGAAGCGGAGCAGGCCCGGCCGCCGGTTTCTTCGCCGGCGGTTTCTTTTCCTTCTGCGGGGATTCTTTTTCCATGTTACTCCAGCGCGAACGTCACCGTGACCGATTCATGCACCTCGATCAGCCCCGGCATGGCCGGTGCCACCGAAGGCGCTGCCGCGGCGCGCATGGCCATCATCGGCATCGGACGCGGCGGCATCGGCCCCTCTTCTTCCATCCGGGTGGAGATATGCAGCGCCTTGCCCAGTTTGTCGCCCGCCGCCTGCGCCAGCGCTTCCGCCTGAGCGCGGGCGTCTTCGAAGGCTTTCATGCGCAGCGACTGCGCCGCCGCCTCGGGATGCGCCAGCCGATATTCGAGGCCGTTCACCTGGTCGATCTTCGCCTCGACGACGGCCGACAGCAGCCGCTCTGGCAGATCGAGGTTATCCATGGTGATGCGCAGCGTACGGCTCACCGCGTAACCGTTGAAATGCTGCTCCCCGTTGTCATAACCATATTCCGGCATGACCGTCACCGTGGAAGTCGCCACTTTTTCCTTGGGGATGGAAAGCTGCGCGGCGATATCGGCCAGGCGCTTCGCCAGCGCGTCATTATGCTGCTTGGCGGCGGACAGGTTCTTGTCGCGGCTTACCAAAGACAGTGACAGCACCGCCTGGTCCGGCGGCAGCTGCGCTTCGGCCTCGCCGGAAACGGTGACGCTGCGCGGCGGCATGGGCGGCGGAGGCGGCATCTGGGCCAGAGAAGGCGCGGCTAGAGAAACGGTTACGATCATGGCAATGGCAGGCAGGAAGCCGGCATATAAAAGATTCTTCATTGTTGCCCTCGGCTATGTCATAAGGATGGACCACGTAAGAGCAATGTAGCAAAGAATGTCGTCAAAACAAAACCCTGTTTTATCCGCCAGCGCGCGGCTTTCCGCCGTGGGGGCGCTGGTGCATACACTCGACAAGGGCAAACCGCTCGACCTGGCGTGGACGCAGGACCGGCATTTTGCCGGCTTAAGCCCCTCCGACCGCGCGTTTGCCCAACTGCTGGTCAAGACCGTGCTCAGGCGCATGGGGCAGATCGATGGCCTCCTCGCCAACATGCTCGAACGCCCCCTGCCCGCCAAATCGTCGCGCATCATGCATACGCTGAGACTGGGCGTGGCGCAGCTGATCTGGCTGCAGACGCCGCCGCACGCCGCCGTTCACTCCGCCGTAGAAATGACCAAGCAGCTGCAGATGGAGAAATTCAGCGGGCTGGTCAACGCCGTGCTCAAGCGCATTGCCCGCGAAGGCGCGGCGCTGGCCGAAGCGCAGGACGCGGCGCGGCTTAATACGCCGGACTGGCTGTGGCAGAGCTGGCAAAACACCTATGGCGAAGCCACCGCTCGGCGCATCGCCCAGGCGCATCTCGAGGAGCCGCCGCTCGATATTACCGTCAAGGGCGATCCTGTTTACTGGGCCAAGGAACTGAACGGCGTCGTGCTGCCGATGGGCTCGGTGCGGCTGCGCGACACGCGCAACATCACGCATCTCAAAGGTTTTGCCGAAGGCCAATGGTGGGTGCAGGACATGGCGGCAACCATCCCCGCCCGGCTGATGGGCGACGTGCATGACAAGCGGGTGATCGATCTCTGCGCAGCCCCCGGCGGCAAGACGGCGCAGCTGGCCTTAAGCGGCGCACGCGTTTCGGCGGTGGATATGTCGAAGGATCGCATCGCCATGCTCAAGACCAACGTGCACCGCCTGCAATTGCAGGCCGAATACGTTACCACCGATGCTTCCAAATGGCTGCCCACTTTCGCGCCCGATGCCATCCTGCTCGACGCCCCCTGCTCCGCCACCGGCACACTGCGCCGCCACCCCGACGTCGCCCGCCTGCGCCAGCCGGAGGATATCGCCCGCCTGACCGCCACCCAGGGCAAATTACTGCGCCACGCGCTCGATATCCTGAAGCCCGGCGGCACGCTGGTCTACGCCGTCTGCTCCCTGCAGCCGGAAGAAGGCGAAAAGCAAATCGATCAATTGCTCGACGAACGCAAGGATGTTACGCTGGTAAGCGCTCCCGAGCTGGGCCTGCCGGCCGAATGCATCAGCGCCCGCGGAGAAATCCGAACGCTGCCCTGCCACCTGGCCGAGCTGGGCGGCATGGATGGATTTTACGCGGCGAAGCTAAAGAAGGATAACACATGACCAAGGTAAAGATCGCCCCTTCCATTCTCTCCGCCGATTTCGCCCGGCTGGGCGAGGAAGTGGATGCCGTCACCCAGGCCGGGGCGGATTATATCCATGTCGACGTCATGGACGGGCATTTCGTGCCTAACCTCACCATCGGCCCGGTCGTGGTCAAATCCATCCGGCCGTTTTCCAAACTCCCCTTCGATGTGCATCTGATGATCGAGCCGGTCGATCCCTATATCGAGGCGTATGTGAAAGCGGGAGCAGATATCGTCACCGTCCATGCCGAGGCCACCACGCATCTGGACCGCACACTGAACCTGATCAAATCGCTGGGCGTCAAAGCCGGCGTGTCGCTGGTGCCGGGCACTCCCGCCTCGGCGCTCGAATATGTGATGGATATCGCCGATCTCATCCTGGTGATGACGGTCAATCCCGGCTTCGGCGGCCAGTCTTTCATTGCCTCGCAGCTGGAAAAAATCCGCACCATCCGCGCCATGATCGAGAAAAGCGGCCGCGCCGTCGAGCTGGAAGTGGACGGCGGGATTAATCCTGAAACCGCCAGAAAAGTCATCGCCGCCGGAGCCGACGTGCTGGTGGCCGGATCGGTCGTGTTCGGCGATAAGAATTATAAAAAGAATATCGCCGCGCTGCGCGGATAAATCCCAATTGGCTTGACCTCCCGTATCATTTCGCTACAGTTCTTTAAACCATTGCGGGTGGGATATGCGCCTTTATCCACTGGTTTTCTGCACGGTGGCACTGGCGGCCGGCCAAGCCCATGCCGGCGCGTGGACTGAGCCCAAGGGACAGGGCGAAGCCATCGTCACCGGCTCGTATTACCAGACCTCGACCTATTACGATAATGAAGGCCATAAGCAATCGGAACCGTCCTACCGCAAATACGATGTCAATCCTTACGTCGAATACGGCCTGACCGACGATCTCACCCTGGGTGCCAATCTTTATCTCGATGACGCACATCAGGATGCTGCTCCCGGCGGCAGGGACCATAGCAACGTAAACCTGGGCGACAGCGAATTCTTCCTGCGCGCGCGCCTGTGGCAGCAGCAGGGATTCGTGGTATCGGCGGAACCGCTGATCAAGCTGCCCAGTCCTGAATCCTCCACGGCGCGGCCGCGGCTGGGCGGCACCTCCACCGACGCCGCAATGGGCCTCTCGGCCGGCTATAGTTTTCAGGCCTGGGGACTCACGCATTACGCCGATCTCGATACGCAATACCGCTACCGCTTCGGCAGCGCGCATGACCAGGTCAACCTGGCGGCGACGCTTGGCATCGGCCTGTCGCCGCGCTGGACGATCATGCCGCAAGCCTTCATGACCTGGCGCGTCGCGGCGCCGGCCAATCCCGCCTTCACGCAATCCTCCGGCGACGACTACAACCTTACGCAACTGCAGCTTTCGGCCCTGTATAAAGTGCGGGACGATCTGGGCATGCAAGTCGGCGGGTTCAGCGACGTCTACGGCCGCAACACCGGCACCGGCGAAGGCGTGCTGATGGCCGTGTGGAAACAATTCTGATGGCCGCTCCGCTCGGCGAGGTTCTTCGCGCCCGCGGGTTTGTTAATGAAACGCAGCTGCAACATGCGCTTTCCCTGCAGCGGCAAAACGGCGGGCGGCTGGGCGACATCCTGGTCGGCATGGGCGCTATCGGCTATCTCTCGCTTTACCAGGCGGTGGCTGAGCATTACGGGCTTGCCTTCGCCGACCTACTGCGCGAGCCGCCGGACGGCAACCTTCTTGCCGAATCCGACCTCGGCCTGTACCTGCAGCTGCGCGCCCTGCCCTGGCGCAGGAGCAGTGACGGCGCGGTGCTGGTCGCCTGCTGCGATCCCTTCTCCGAGGATATCAGGGACTGGTCGCAGTGGCGCTTCGGCCCGAACGTGCGGCCGGTCATCACCTCTCCCTTCGACATACGCCGCGCCGCCGAGCACCGCTTCGCAGCGGCGATCGAGAATGGCAGCCGGCTGTCGCTCTGGCGCGCCGATCCGCGGCTGTCGGCGCGCACGGCACTACCCTTGGAGAAGAAACTCATCGCCTTCGTCCTGGTCGCGGCGGTATTATCCGCCACCGTCATCGCCCCCCTTCAAACAGCATTGGCATTTATCGTATTATGCCACGCCGTATTCACCGCCCGCATGCTATTCAAATGCATCGTGTTCGATTGCGGCGTACGCGCCTCGCACAGCCGCAACTGGGAACACCTGCTGGCGGCGCTGGATGAGCGGGAACTGCCGGTCTACACGGTGCTGGTGCCGATGTACCGGGAAGCGGCGGTGCTGCCCAGGCTGCTGGCGGAGATCGCGCAGCTCGACTACCCGGCCGCCAGGCTCGACATCAAGCTGGTGATGGAAGAGGACGACCGGGAGACTTTCGACGCCGCCACGGCCCTGAAACCGCATTACCAGTTCGACATCATCCGCGTGCCGGCGAGCCGGCTGCGCACCAAGCCCAAAGCCTGCAACTATGCGCTGCGCTTCGCCCGCGGCGAATTCGTCACCATCTTCGACGCCGACGACCGGCCGGAACCGCTGCAGCTCAAAAAAGCCGTATGGGCATTCCGCCACCTGCCGCCCGACATCGTCTGCCTGCAGGCGCGGCTCAATTATTACAACGCCGGCGATAACTGGCTGACCTGCTTCTTCTCGCTTGAATACACCATCCTCTTCCAGTTCATGCTCTATGGACTGGAGCGCCTGGGCATCCCCATCCCGCTGGGAGGCACCAGCAACCACATCGCCATCGGCCGGCTGCGCTCGCTGGGCGAATGGGATCCCTACAACGTCACCGAGGATGCCGATCTCGGCGCGCGGCTGGCGGCGCGGGGGCTGCGCACCGCCATGCTCGATTCCTGCACCATGGAGGAAGCACCCAATGCCGTCGGCCCGTGGATCCGGCAACGCTCGCGCTGGATCAAAGGGTACCTGCAGACCTGGCTGGTGCATATGCGCCACCCCGCCGGGCTCTGGCGCACGCTGGGCTGGAAAGGATTCATCGGCTTCCAGTTTTTCGTGGGCTTAAGCGGTTTTATTTTCCTGATAGCGCCGATCCTGTGGATGCTGTCGCTCTTATGGATCGGCCAGCTGCTCAAACTGCACACGGCCGCCTTCCCGGCATGGCTCGGCTGGCTGACGCTCTTCAATCTGATCCTCAACCTGGCAAGCCACTGGTACCTGGCGCTGCACTCCGCCCTCCATTACCGCAAACTGGCCCTGCCCATCGCCATCGCCGCCGTTTTCTACCCGTTCTATTTCCTGCTGCATTCCGTCGCCAGCTATAAGGCCCTGTGGCAGTTATTGTTCAGGCCGCATTTCTGGGAAAAAACCACGCACGGCCTGGCCCGGCAGGCCGATATCGCCGCCGAAGGAGAGCTCCTGCGGGCGGAGGGTAAAACCGCCGCTTTTCAGGCGGCGTGACTGAAATTAACCATTGACACCGTAGCAGATTCTCGGCTAAAAAAGCGCCTCATTTGCCCGCGGGCAGTAATTTACCTGATGAAAGTGCGATTATGAAAGTCCTTAGCTCGTTGAAATCCGCCAAGAAACGCGATAAGGACTGCCGCGTCGTGCGCCGCAAGGGCCGCGTTTACGTCATCAACAAGAAGAACCCACGTTATAAGGCGCGTCAAGGTTGATGATGGCTGAAAATCTCTATATCCGCGACTCTAAAGAGCCGATTGAGGAGACTGCTCTGCCAACTGAATTTGCAAAAGCAGTAGCTAAGCTGAAGGCACAAACTCCATCTCTTGGCACGGATAACGATCTGCCCACAGAATTCGCCAAGAAAGTTGCACAGCACAAGGTATCAAAAGGGCATTCTAAATAAAGCCTTAAGCCAACGTCACGAAATCGGCCAATACCTTCTTAAATCCCGCTTTTTCAAACTCGATATCGAGATGGTCGCCGCTGACGGCGGCAATGCGCCCATAGCCGAATTTCTGGTGGAAGATGCGTGTGCCCCTGGAGAGCGTCGGTTCCTCGCGCTTGTGAGAGCCACTTAAGATAGCCGCCACCTCGTCTTTCCAGTTGCGGGCGGAGGGACGCGGCGTGCCGGCCAAGCCGCCGGGCAGCTGCTCGATATTGTCCTTGGGAATCTCGCTGATAAAACGCGACGGAATGCTGCTCTGCCACTGGTTATAGATGCGCCGGTTGGCGGCGTGGGAAATATACAGCCGCCGCCGCGCCCGCGTGATGCCGACATAAGCCAGCCGCCGCTCCTCCTCCAGCCCCTTGTTACCGCTTTCATCAAGGGCGCGTTGATGCGGAAACAGCCCCTCCTCCCAGCCGGGCAGGAAGATGACGTCGAATTCCAGCCCTTTGGCGGCATGCAGCGTCATCAGGCTGATCATGTCGGTGTTGCCGTTGGCGTCAGCCGCTTCCGTCACCAGGCTGACATGCTCAAGAAACGCGTTGATGTTCTCGAACTCGCCGATGGCGCGCGAAAGCTCCTTGAGGTTCTCCAGCCGGCCCGCCGCTTCCGGCGTTTTCTCCTGCTGCCACATCTGACGGTAGCCGCTTTCCTCGAGCACCAAATCGACCACTTCGGAGAGCGTAAGACTCTCCAGCTGCTTGCGCCAGCGCTGGCAATTGCCGATAAAAAGGTTCAGCGCACTCGCCAGCTTACCCTTGATTTCTCCGCTTTTGAGCAGATGCACCGTAGCATTATAGAGCGAGGTGTTGAGGCTGCGGGCGGTGGTATGCAGCTGCTGCATGGTGGCCTGGCCGATGCCGCGCTTGGGCGTGTTGATGATGCGCTCGAAGGCAAGGCTATCGTCCGGGCTGGCGATGATGCGGAGGTAAGCCACCGCGTCGCGGATTTCGGCCCGTTCGTAAAAGCGCAATCCCCCGATGACGCGGTAGGGAATGCCCATGGTCAGGAAGCGCTCTTCGAAGGCCCGCGTCTGGAAACCGGCGCGCACCAGAATCGCCATGTCCTTGAGATTTATTTTGGCGCGTTGCAGGTCTTCGACCTCCTCGCCAACGAAGCGCGCTTCCTCGCCCTCGTCCCATACCGATTTGAGGCGCAACCTGTCGCCTTCCTTGATAGGCGTCCACAGCGTCTTGCCCAGCCGGCCGCGGTTATTGGCGATCAGCGCCCCGGCGGCGGCCAGGATATGCGGCGTCGAGCGATAATTGCACTCTAAGCGGATGACTTTGGCATCGGGAAAATCGCGCTCGAATCGGAGAATGTTGCCGACCTCGGCGCCGCGCCAGCTGTAAATCGACTGGTCGTCATCGCCGACGCAGCACAGGTTTTTATGGTAGCTGGCCAGCAACCGCAGCCACAGGTATTGCGCCACGTTGGTGTCCTGATACTCATCGACGAGGATATATTTGAAGCGCTTCGCGTATTCCTCCAGCACCTCCTGATGAACGGTGAACAGCGTCAGCATGTGCAGGATCAGATCACCGAAATCGACGGCGTTCAAGGCTTTGAGACGCTCCTGATAGGCACGGTAGACTCGGATCGCCTGACCGCCCGCCTGCTGCAAATCCTGCGGGCTGGTGACTTTGACGGGCGTCAGGCCCTGGTCTTTCCAGCTCTGGATAATGGCCGAAAACAGCTTGGGCGGCATGGATTTATCATCGATATGCAACTCACCCATGAGAGTCTTGAGCAGCCGGATCTGGTCGTCGGCATCGAGAATGGTGAAGCTCGAGGTCAGCCCCAGCTTCTCGGCATGGCGGCGGATGATGCGTGCGCCGATGGAATGGAAAGTCCCCATCCATAGCGATTGCGCCCCGCCGCTCAGCTGGTTGACCCGCTCGGCCATCTCGCGCGCCGCCTTGTTGGTGAAGGTCACCGCCAGTATTTCTCCCGGCCAGGCCAGCTTGCTGGTCAGGATATGGGCGATGCGCGTCGTCAGCACCCGCGTCTTGCCCGTCCCCGCCCCAGCCAGCACCAGCACCGGGCCTTGCGTGGCCTCGACGGCCTGCCGTTGCTCGGGGTTGAGGGCGTCCAATAAGGGATTGGGCATGGATTGGGAATGGGGGGCGCTACTAACCTCCTGCGATATATTCATAAAGCTATTATACGCCGCTGTAACAGAAACATCATATTTTTCTTAATGTTTTCTCCCGGCATTTCCTATAGCCTGAATCTATCGATAAAATCCACGGGATTCAACCATGAGCAATGAGAAAGAAGAGATACCTACCGGCATACCTTTAACAGCGGAAAATGCGCCAAGCGTCGCCAAAGCCACCATGATTGGCGCTGCTGCTGCTTTGCTATTCAATGGTATTATCGGTGGCGCAGCGCTATTGCTGGGAAAAATTCCTTTTCTTAAAAATCGTCAGATTGTTAATGGTATTAAAGACGGTCTATTGACAAATCAGACTGTAGGTGGCTACGGAGCTATGACTGTTGCTGGTGGCTTCATAGGAAATCTCATAGGTGGTTATGAGACGGAAAAACATACTCTCGGAGTCGAAAAAAATGCTCTGATAGACAGAATACAAAAACTCGAGAACGATAAATCCTTTGCCAAAACTATCGCTCAGGAAAAGCAAAAGGCCGAAGAACAGGCCACAACGCTTGGCCGCGGGTAATCGGTTGCTGGCGTTTTCTTTTGCAATCGCTAGAATTCTCCTTATATAACCATCCAGTCTCACTGAAAGATGGATCCCGGCTTTCGCCGGGATGACAATATCCTATGACCGTCATCACCCGCTTCGCCCCCTCACCCACCGGCTACCTGCATATCGGCGGGGCGCGCACGGCGTTGTTCAACTGGCTTTACGCCAAGCACCATGGCGGGAAATTTTTCCTGCGCATCGAGGATACCGACCGCCAGCGATCGACGCCCGAGGCCATCGAGGCCATTATCGACGGGCTGCGCTGGCTGGGGCTCGACTGTGAAGGCGATGCGGTGTACCAGTATGCGCGCTCGGCGCGCCATGCCGATGTGGCGCATGAGCTGCTCAAGCATGGGCGGGCCTTCAAGTGTTATACGACGCAAGCAGAGCTGGAAGAATTCCGCAAGGAACATCCCAACGCCAAGTTCCGCAGCCCCTGGCGCGACGGCGGCCATTCGCCGCCCAATACGCCCTACGTCATCCGCCTGAAAGCGCCGCTGGAGGGGGAAACCACCGTGCAGGACAAGGTGCAGGGCACGGTATCGATCAAGAATAGTGAACTTGACGACATGGTGCTGCTGCGCTCCGACGGCACGCCGACCTATATGCTGGCCGTGGTGGTGGACGATCACGACATGGGCGTGACGCAGGTCATCCGCGGTGACGATCATCTCACCAACACCTTCCGCCAGCTGGCGCTCTATGACGCCATGAACTGGCCGGCCCCGGACTTCGCCCATATCCCGCTGATCCACGGCCCGGACGGCGCCAAGCTCTCCAAGCGCCACGGGGCGCTGGGCGTCGAGGCCTACCGCGATATGGGTTATTTACCGGAAGCCATGCGCAATTATCTGCTGCGGCTGGGCTGGTCGCACGGCGATGAGGAAATTATTTCCACCGAGCAGGCCATAAAGTGGTTCGACCTCGATGCCGTCGGCAAGTCTCCCTCGCGCTTCGATTTCGCCAAGCTGGACAATCTCAATGCGCATTATCTGCGGGAGGCGGGGGATGAGCGACTGGTGGAGTTGATCCTGCCCTTCCTTCCCCCTCTCCCTCCGGAAGAGGGAATAAACCGCCTGCTCCGCGGCATGTCCGGCCTCAAAGCCCGGGCTAAAACCCTCAAGGAACTGGCCGCCAACGCCGTATTTTATATCGAACGGCCACCTCTGGATGCCAAGGCGCAGGCGATACTGGACAATGGGGGTAAAGATTTGTTAAAATCGTTGCTTCCCGTGCTGGAAGCCGCCGGCGGCTGGCAAAAAGACCCGCTGGAGCAGGCCTGCCGCGAATTCGCCGAGCCCAGCGGCCAGAAGCTGGGCGCCGTCGCCCAACCGCTGCGCGCCGCGCTGACCGGCAGCACCACCTCGCCTCCGATTTTCGAGGTGATGGAGGTGCTGGGGAAAGAAGAGAGTATCCGCAGGATAAAAGAGGTATAACTATGTGGCGCAGAAAGACTGCAAGAATTGGACATGGGGCAGATAAACGGCTTGATGATACGAGGTGGCCGCCGCATGAGTTGAATGACGACAAACGCATTGCCCTTCGCGGAGTACGCTCCGATCTTCTCGCTTCGCTTGATAAAGGGCCTATAGCTATTGAGAGAGCCAAAACGATAGCAATTGCCTTCTTTGATCAACTGGGTGCCGATAGAAAAACCGCAGAGACTATAGCAGAGCTTGAATTAGCGGCGGCTTATCAGATTAATAGTAAAACCATTACAAGATAATTTCATGGCCATCCTCCCTCTCATCATCGCCCCTGATCCCCGGCTTAAAACGCGCTCCGATCCCGTCGAAGCGGTGACCGACGACATCCGCCATCTCGCCGCCGACATGCTGGAGACGATGTATCACGACAAAGGCATCGGCCTGGCCGCCGTGCAGGTGGGCGTCATGAAGCGCCTGCTGGTGATGGATGTGTCATGGCGCGACGATGGCGGGCCCGGAGAACAATATGTGCTGATCAACCCGGAGATCATCGAAAGTTCCGAGGAGCCTCATGCCTACAAAGAAGGCTGTCTGTCTTTCCCTGACCAGTTTGCCGATGTGACGCGGCCTGAATCGGTGCGCGTGCGCTGGCTTGGCCTGGATGGCCAGACGCATGAGGAAAATTTCGAAGGGCTGCTTGCCACCTGCGTGCAGCACGAGATCGACCACATCAACGGCATCACTTTCGTCGACCATATTTCGCTGGCCAAGCGCGACATGATCCTGCGCAAGCTCAAGAAGCAGAAAAAGCAAGGCGTGTTCGACCACGACCACAGCCAGTGCGGG
>JAGWLJ010000219.1 GCA_028873275.1 Pseudomonadota bacterium | reverse complement strand
CATCAAGGGCGACGTGCAGGGCTCGGTCGAAGCCATTGCCGGCTCGCTGAGCAAAGCAGGCACCGAGGAAGTGGCGGTCAAGGTGCTGCATTCCGGTGTAGGTGCCATTACCGAATCGGATATCACCCTGGCCAGGGCCACCGGCGCCATGATCATCGCCTTCAACGTGCGCGCCGCGCCCAAGGCTAAGGAAATGGCCACGCGCGACAAGATCAACATCCGCTATTACTCGATCATCTATGAAGTCGTGGATGACGTGAAGGCGGCGCTTTCCGGCATGCTGTCGCCGACGCTCAAGGAAAATTTCCTGGGTTATGCCGAAATCCGCGAGGTATTCAACATCAGCAAGGTCGGCAAGGTAGCCGGCTGCATGGTCACCGAAGGCGTTATCAAGCGCGGCTGCAAGGTGCGCCTGCTGCGCGACAGCGTCGTCATCCACGAGGGCACGCTCAAGACGCTCAAGCGCTTCAAGGACGAAGTCAAGGAAGTCAAGGCCGGCCTCGAATGCGGCATGGCCTTCGAAAACTATGACGACATGCGCCAGGGCGACCAGATCGAATGCTTCGAAGTGGAGTCGGTGGCGAGAACAGTATAAGGTCATGGGTCTAAGCGCTGGCCCTTACATCATGACCAATGACCAGGGACTCATGACCCATGACTAAATTACACGATCTCTTCTCCGGCAAAGGCTCCTCTGGCCAGCGCCACCTGCGCGTCGGCGAGGAAATCCGCCACATGCTCTCCGATGTTTTCATGCGCGGGGAAAGCAATGCGCCGGGGTTGCACGGCGCGTCGATCACCGTCTCGGAAGTGCGCGTCAGCCCCGACCTCAAGAATGCCACGGCTTATGTCATGCCGCTGGGCGGAGAAAATAAGGAAGAACTGCTGGCCGCGCTCAAGGAAGCGGCGCCGGAAATCCGCTACCTGATCTCCAAGCGCGTCAAGCTGCGTCACACCCCGCGCATCCATTTCGCGCTCGATACTTCCTTCGACGAGGCGGCGCGCATCGACAGGCTGCTCAAAAAGCCGGAAGTGGCGCGTGATCTGGAGAAAAATGATGAATGATGCACGGTTGGATCATCCTCGATAAGCCTTCCGGCATCACCTCGGCGCATGCGGTGGCGAAGGTTAAGCGGCTGCTCAGGCCTAAAAAAATAGGCCATGCCGGCACGCTGGATCCTTTGGCTTCCGGCGTTCTGCCGCTGGCGCTGGGCGAGGCGACCAAGACCGTTCCCTATATGATGGATGCCGATAAGGCCTATGAATTCACCGCCACCTGGGGCGAGGAGCGTGATACTGACGATAGCGAGGGCAGGGTAACCGCCACCGCCGAAAAGCGGCCGACGCAAGAGGAAATAAACATTATATTACAGCATTTTACTGGAAAAATTCTGCAAACGCCTCCGGTATTTTCGGCCATCAAGGTAGCCGGCGAGCGAGCCTATGACCTGGCCAGGGATGGGAAGGTCGTGGAATTGAAGGCGAGGGAGATAGAGATTAAGTTTTTGACGCTATTAGGCCGGACCGCGCCATTCGGCGCGGATAATTTTATCTGCCACTGCTCCAAAGGCACCTATATCCGCTCGCTGGCCCGCGATATGGGGCGGGAATTGGGGTGTTTCGGGCATATTTCGCGCCTGAGGCGAATAAAGGTCGGAAAATTTACCGAAACCCAGGCGATTTCGCTGGAAATCCTCGAAGAAATGGTGCATAAGAGCGATCTCGGTTTTTTACGACCGTTGGAATCCGCGCTGGACGACATCCCGGCGTATGAAGTGGATTCCGATCAGGCGATGCTGCTGATGCGCGGCCAGCCCCTCCATCTTCCCACGACCATTGCGGAAGAGCCGGAAAGCGCCACGGCGCTGGCCCGGCACCAGGGCAAGGCCGTCGCTATTTGTGGCGTATCGCGGGGCGTGATGAGGCCGGTGAGAGTATTTAACAATTAGATAACATAGAAAGGAAAGCTGCGATGTCGAGCAAAGCTCAAAAGAAGGAAGTATCCAAACAGGACGTGATCAAGAAATTCGCTACGGCCAAGAACGATACCGGTTCGCCGGAAGTGCAGGTGGCGCTGCTGACCGATCGCATCAATCACCTGACCGAGCATTTCGGCACGCACAAGAATGACCATCATTCGCGCCGCGGGCTCTTGATCCTCGTTGGCCGCCGCCGCCGGCTTCTCGATTACCTCAAGAAGAAGGATGCCGAGCGTTATGAGGCGATCATCAAGAAATTAGGCATCAGGAAATAAATTTTGATGCGGGTGCCGGTGTGAGTGAACACTCATCACACTTGCACCCGCACTCACACCCACAGGAAAAGAAAGAGAGAGATATACCAAATGTTCAACATCACCAGAAAATCGATCGAATGGGGCGGACGTCCGCTGACTTTGGAAACCGGCCGCATCGCCCGCCAGGCCGACGGCGCCGTACTCGCCACCTATGGCAATACCGTCGTGCTGTGCACGGTGGTCGCCGCTAAAACGCCCAAGAAGGATGTCGATTTCTTCCCGCTGACGGTCAATTATCAGGAAAAGGCGTTCGCCGCCGGCAAGATTCCGGGTGGCTTCTTCAAGCGTGAAGGCCGCCCCACCGAGAAGGAAGTGCTGACCTCGCGCTTGATCGACCGGCCCATCCGCCCGCTCTTCCTGGAGGGATTTTATAATGAAACGCAGGTCATCTGCACGCTCTTGTCGCACGACCTGCAGAACGATCCTGATATCGTCGCCCTGATCGGCGCCTCGGCGGCGCTGACTATCTCCGGCATTCCCTTCATGGGGCCCATCGGCGGTGCCCGCGTCGGTTATGCCAACGGCGAATACATGCTGAACCCCACCAGGGCCGAACTGCCCGGCAGCGAGCTCGATCTCGTCGTCGCCGGTACCAAGCGCTCGGTGCTGATGGTCGAATCGGAAGCCAAGGAGCTTTCCGAGGAGATCATGCTGGGCGCCGTCATGTTCGGCCACAAGCAGATGCAGCCAGTGCTCGACATGATCATCGACCTGGCGGAAACCTGCGCCAAGGAACCGTGGAACTTTCAGCCGCACAAGGACGATGCGCTGGCCAGCGAGATACGCGGCCTGGCGGAAGCCGACCTGCGCGCCGCCTATAAGCTCACCGGCAAGCAGGAGCGC
>JAGWLJ010000218.1 GCA_028873275.1 Pseudomonadota bacterium | reverse complement strand
CTGGCAATCTCCGATGCGCGATATTCAGGCGCGCTACCCTGGCACGCTGCCGAAGGGTGCCAGACGGAGTCCTGGGATTACCGGGGCATTCGCCTGAATTGTGACGAGAAAAATGCGGGCGATCTGCGCATCAGGCAATTCTATTTTGGCATCTGGCAGGCTTCGATTGATGACCACGAGGTGGAAGGACTTCATCCGGAAGCGCATAGCGGCATTATGCTGCTTCCGGTGCCAGCGGGTAGGCACGAAGTCCGGCTCACGCCCAGTATCGACGCTGTCCTAGGATGGCGTTTCATCCTCGCCAAAGGAGTCTCGCTTGCTACGATCACGGGGCTGCTGGTGACGATTTTCATGAGACGCCGCCGCTCAGGCGCATTTTTATGAAAGATGGCGCCGGATATTGCTTCTCCGGCGTGGCAGCATGCGCTCAGCCATACCGATGGCCAGTAAGGCGATGAGCACACCCGCCACCACGTCGATCAGGTAATGCCCGCCATCGACCGGCGTCGAAAACAGCATGGCAAGGTTAAGGGGATGGGTAATAAGCCGGAAGCGCCGCAGGGGAATGGCTGCGTAGAGTAGCAGCACGGCCAGCGAAGCGTGGAAGGAAGGGAAAGTCACAATACCCTGCATGGGGAAGGTAATTTTGCTCAGTTCATGCTGGCGCAGGGCCAGCAGGGTGGCTTCATGGATGCGTGCGGCGGCAGGGTGAAGCTGTGGATAGTTCGCCACGTCGATATCGTAATAGACATAACCGCCTGCAGCAGGAAATGCGGCGCTGAGCAACGCGCAGGCGGTGGCGGAGACAAGAAATACCAGCACGAAGCGCTGCCCGTGGGCGGAATGGTCATAGATGAAAAGTAGGCAGAGCAGCAGCACCAGCTGCAGCGAGAAGGACTGGTAAGAGAATGTCAGGAAATCGCCCAGTAGCGGGTGGGTGTTGATCCAGGCGATGTATGTGCGCCAATCGAAACCGGACATCTGATCTATGGCGACCAGCGGCCCATCCATCAGCGGACGGTTGAGCCATCCGCCGAAATAAGTCAGGAATGCGACAGCGAATCCGCCGCAGATCATCTGATTGATAGCATTGCCGAAAAAGAACAGCGTATCGTTGCGGTGCACGTGAAAACAGACCAGCGACAGGGCGGCGCAAAACCCCATGATGGCGACGAACTCGCCGATATGGGGGATGGTGACTTCCCATCCGGCCAGGCGGATGCCTGCCACTGCCGCCGTAAGAGCGGTTAGGACCATCGTCCACAGCAGGCGGTTGGCGGCGAATTGAGCGGCAGGCATGCCTCCATGATACCGCATGACCGAGAGATGGCAACGGTGGCTTATCGGGCGTTTATTTTCTCGATGGTGCGCAACCCGCCCAGCCCGAGCATGCCCATCAGCACGGTCGATAGTTGCTGCATGTCGAAATCCGGCAGGTTTACCTTGCTGCCCGTATTGAGAATAAAAAATGCGAGGAGCGGCTGAAGAATGAAATGATAGGCAAAAGCCCCACCGCACACCCAGCCGATGAACGGCCGCCAGCCGGAGACGAACAGGTTCTCGCTGCTGGCCTCCTGCTGGTCGACCTGCGCCTGTGTGGCGTCAGCCTGCAAAGCAGACTGGAATTCCTGAAGCACCTGCGCGTTCTCGGCCTGTGTCAGCGCCAGTTTGGCGTTGGCTCGCGCCTGCGGATCGGGGATGAGGCGCTCAAGCAATTGCGACAGCGCCGGTATCAGTTGTAGCCAGACGGGCATCATATTCTCCTGAAATCGTTATTCGTAAATCTGGGCATAAAGGGCCTGTCCCGGCAGGAGGAAAAATTCCCCATGACGTTTTTATGTACGGCCACGTTAGACTGATGGCATATAGGAGGTGTTATGCGTGCCATTTTAGGATTCTGCCGCATGGCGGCATTCAGCGCAGTGCTGGCGACCGCCGGCTGCTCATACCACGAATATAAGGAAACCCGCGAAACTCCGCCGCCACCACCTCCCGTTGAGGTTGCTCCGGCGCTGGCTCCGGCCCTGGGCGACCATACCTATGACCTGATGGGTCATGACGGACGCCAATACGGGACGGTGCAGTTCCGTGCCATCGGGGTGGAGGGGCATGTCTATGACAATAGCGGACACATCATCGGTGATATCGTGGCGCCGGGGCAATGAGATCTAGCGGTGTTCCCGCGTCCGTAAAAACTCCATCTCCGGCCAGTCCTGCTGAATGCGCTGCAAATGCCAAGCATTGGGGGCGAGATAGGCCAGGTGGCCGTGCGCATCCTCGGCAGTGTTGTATTTGTTCCTGTCGGTGAATTCCTGCAGCTTGCCGCTGTCGGCGCATTTGAGCCAGCGGGCGGCGGTGAAAGGCACGGACTCAAAGCTGCCCTTGACGCCGTATTCGCTTTGCAAACGCGAGGCAATGACGTCGAACTGCAATTGCCCCACCACGCCGATGATCCAGCTCGAGCCGTCGAGCGGCTTGAAGATCTGCGACGCGCCTTCTTCCGATAGTTGCTCCAGCGCCGCCTTGAGCTGCTTGCTTTTCAGCGGGTCTTCCAGCCGCACGCGCTGGAACAGCTCCGGCGCAAAGCTGGGGATGCCGGTGAAATAGAGCTTTTCACCCTCGGTCAGCGCGTCGCCGATATGCAGGTGGCCGTGGCCGGGAATGCCGATGATGTCGCCCGGCCAGGCCTCCTCGGCCAGCTCACGCTCGCGGGCCAGGAACAGCACCGGGTTGTTGAGCGTCAGCCATTTATCGCTTCTGACATGATACGCCTTCATGCCGCGTGCATAGCGCCCGGAGCAGAGGCGCACGAAGGCGATGCGGTCGCGATGGTTTTTGTCCATGTTGGCCTGGATCTTGAACACGAAGCCGGTGAATTTG
This sequence comes from Pseudomonadota bacterium, assembly GCA_028873275.1. Classification (GTDB taxonomy): domain Bacteria; phylum Pseudomonadota; class Alphaproteobacteria; order Rickettsiales; family SXRF01; genus JABDCD01. The sequence goes on along the minus strand of JAGWLJ010000218.1, from coordinate 263 downwards.
GGCTCCTCCGGCGAGACATTGCGCGGCTCGGCCGCCTGGATGCGCGGGCTGGGGGCGAACTGGCACAGGGCCTCCAGCAGTTCGCGAACGCCGAAGTTATTGAGTGCGCTGCCGAAAAATACTGGCGTCAAATGGCCTTCGAGATAGTGCTCGCGGTTGAATGGCGAATAGACGGCGCGCACCATGGCCACTTCCTCGCGGAAAGTAGCAAGTTCGGCGGCCGGGATGTGCTGCTCCAGCGCCGGGTCATTCTCGCCATTGAA
>JAGWLJ010000217.1 GCA_028873275.1 Pseudomonadota bacterium | reverse complement strand
GCTTTATCGGGATCGTAGTTGAGGCGCAGGTTGGCGGTGATGGTGCTGACGCTATTGATGCTGGTCGACGTCATGTAATCGATGCCGTTGGCCTGAGCGACGGCGTTTTCCAGCGGCGTGGTGATGAAGCCCGCCACCACGTCGGGATCGGCGCCGTAATAGGTGGTGGTGATGGTAACTACCGCGTTCTGCGTGCGCGGGAACTGTAGGATAGGCAACGAAAACGCTGCGCGCAATCCCAGCACCAGGATCATCAGGCTGATGACTGTGGCCAGAACCGGGCGGCGGACGAAAATGTCGGTGAAGGTCATTTTTTGGCTCTACTGGTCCTGCGGCTTCGGATTAGAATCGGCTGTTGGCTGGATCGAATTGTTGACTATCAGCTTAGTGCCATTCTGCAGCTTGATCTGGCCGGAGGTGACGACAGTGTCTCCCTCCTTGATGCCTTTTAGGATAGCGATTTGATCGCCACGGGCCTCGCCGGTGGTTACGAAGGTCTGATGCGCTACCAGCTGCGGCTGGCCTTTGTCATCCTTGCCCTTGTCCTCGACCAGGAACACGGTGTTGCCGTAGGGATTATAGGTGATCGCCGTCTGCGGCAGGGTGATGTAGCGCTGCTTCTCGCCGACCTCGACATAGGCGGTGGCGTACATGCCGGGCAGCAGGGCGTGATCGGAATTATCCAGCTGGGCGCGAAGCTGCACGTTGCGCGTGGCAGGATCAACTTTCGGGCTCACCGCCAGCACGCGTCCAGCGAACTCCTTGCCGGGATATGCGTCGTTCTTCGCTGCGATCTTCTGCCCCGGTCGAACGTCGGCCACGGCCTGTTGCGGCAGGGTAAAGTCGAGATAGATGGGGTCAAGCTGCTGCAGGGTGACAATGGCCGTGCCGGGATTGATGTACTGCCCGAGATCGACGTTGCGGATGCCCAGGTGGCCGTCGAACGGGGCGCGGATCATCTTCTTGTCGACGATGGCCTTTTGCTCGGCCACCTGTGCCTTGTCGCTGTCGAGCGTGGCGGCGTCGGCGTCGAACTGCGCCTGCGAAATGGCCTGCACCTTGAACTGCAGCCGGTCGCGCTTGAGGTTAGTGTCGGCCAGCCGCGCCGCCGCTTCCAGCGAATGCAGCTTGGCAATGTCGTCGTCGGCGCGCAGCTTCAGCAGCAGCGTGCCTTCTTTCACGTCGCCTCCCGAATCAAAGCGGATCTCCTGCACAATGCCGGCCAGCTCGTTAGAAATATCAACGCCACGCACGGCGCGCAGACTGCCGACCGCTTCCAGCCGTGGCTGCCATTCCTCATAGCCGGCGACGGCTGTGGAGACCGTCTGCGGTGGCGCGCCCATGGAGGTCATGTATTTCTTGATCATCATACCGCGGAATGTTTCAAAACCGAAAACACCTCCGAAGATGACGCCAACGATGATCAGCATGATCAACATTCGTTTAGACATTGGGAATTTTCTCCTGTTGCGGAATGAGCGGTTGCAGGGAAGGCTGCGCCGGTGCGGGCGTATTATCCGGTGATGGTACTGCTGTCGGCGGCGGTTCTGTAGGAGGGGCAGGGGACGTTTCGGGCATTGCCGCCGGAGATGCGTCCGTTGCAGGAGTGATTGCGGGTGCTGCGATGGGGTCAGGCTTCGGCAGGTCACGATTCCACCAGCCGCCGCCCAGCGCCTGGAAGAGCGCCGCCGTATCGGCCAGCCGCGCCGCTTGCGCCTGCACCAGGCCGATGCGTGCCTGCTGGTAGCTGCGCTCGGCGTCGAGCATGGACAGGTAATTGATGGCGCCGACTTTGTATTGCGCCTGCGCCAGGTGGAAGCTCTCCGACGCCGCATGCTCGGCATGAACCTGCGCTGCCACTTCTTCGGCATCGTACTGCAGGGCGCGTAAACTATCGGCTACGTTCTGGAATGCCGCCAGCACCGTGCTGCGATATTGCGCTTCGGCGCGGTCGTACGCCGCCACCGCTGCCTGCCGTTCGTGGAATAGCTGGCCGCCATGGAAAATCGGCTGCAGCAGATTAGCGCCGATATCCCATACGTTGGACTGCGGCGTGAATAGTTTATGGAAGCGCACCGACTCCGCGCCGTAGCTGCCGTTGATGCTGATCTGCGGCAGCATCTCGGCGGTGGCGACGCCGATCTCGGCGCTGGCCGAATGCAGCGCTTCCTCGGCAATGCGGATATCCGGCCGCTGCTCCACCAGCTTCGAGGGCAGGCTGAGCGGGATTTCCTCCGGCAGGCGCAGCGTGGCGAGATCGAAATCCTCGGCCAGCGCGGCGTTGGGGAAGTTGCCGGTCAGCGCCGCCAGCTGGTCATGCGCCTGCGCCAGCTGCTTCTGGAGAGGGGCTAGGCTGGTTTCGAACTGCGCCAGATTGGCTTCCTGCTGCAGCACAATCAGCTTTGAGATTGCGCCGACGTCGAACTGCTTCTGCAAAATATCCAGCTGGTTCTGCTCGATGCCGACGATGTCCTGGGTTTCCTTGATCTGGGCGCGCAGGCTGGCTTCGCGCAGCGCCGCCGTCACCACATTGGCGGTGAGGCTTACATAAGCCGCTTCCTTCTGGAAGCGTTGCAGATCAGCCAGCGCCTGCAGCGATTCGATCTCGCGCCGCGCGCCGCCAAAGATGTCGAGCGCATAGGAAACGCTGACAGAGGCGTTGTACAGCGTGAAGATCGAGCTGCGCGCGCCGCTGTTGCCAAATGCCGCCGGATTGAATTTCTCGCGCGTCGGCCCGCCGCTGATGTCAACAGAGGGAAACAGCGAGCCATAGCCGGCTTTGACATTCTCCTGCGCCTGGCGCAGCGCCGCTTCCGCCGCCTGCAGGTCGGGATTGGCCTTGAGCGCCTGGCCGATCAGGCCGTTGAGCGGCTCGGAGCCGTACATCTTCCACCAGTCGGCAGGGATGTCCTTGTCGCTGGCAAAGCTCTGCGCCGCGCCTGCTGTGCCTTCGGCGGCGGCGGTTTTTTCAATGGGCTTATCGGAATACCCGGCGCTGTCCGGCAGGATCGGCCGCAGGAAATCCGGCCCGACCGCGCAGGACGATGTCAGCAATGCCGCTATGGCCGCAAGCGCAATACCGCCATTTTTAACGTATTTCATAAGTCGCAATGAACAGGATTAAGAGCTAATTTGCAACAGGCTT
>JAGWLJ010000216.1 GCA_028873275.1 Pseudomonadota bacterium | reverse complement strand
TCTGGGATCCGCGCTGGCCGGTCGCCGCCGCATGGTGCAGGCTGGCAGCCAGAAGGGCGCGGCTCATGTTGCGGTCGAGCCATTCGCCCACGCGTATCAGCACGAAGGAGCGCAGCGCCTGCAGGACGCTGGCAGCCAGAAAGGCAGAAATGGTGATGACGCTGAGCCAGAACAGCGTCTCATGACTGCCGGTGGAAAGCACACGATCAAGCACCTGCAGGGAATAGAGTGGCGCCAGCAGCAGCAGCAGATTAATGAAGAAGCTGAACAGGCCCATGTAGATAAAGACAGGCCGGGCGATACGAAGCGATTCGGTAAGGAGATGGGGGCGTTGCATTAATACCTGCGTGTAGTTTTTGAAGAAAAAAATGGAGCGCCGGCTATTGCCTGGCGCTCCCAGCTTGCTGTTATGACTTAAGAAAAAATATGGAAGTCAGTCGTAGTGAGCGCGCCATTGCCGACACCGGCCAGGGTGATGCTGCTGCCGCTATCAAGTGCCAGATGCGCATCACTACCATTATAAGTCACGTGGCTGAGCGCCGCCGAAGCAGAGCTATAGATCTTGGATTCGATATTGAGCAGGTCGCCATGCGTATAGTTGTCGACCGTGGTATTGCCGGTATGCTTATAGAAAGTAAATTCATCATTGCCGGCGCTGCCGTCGAGGGTATGATTGCCCGTCCCCGGCTGAATTTTGATCACCGTATACCCTCCCGAATGGGTAAGAATGATGCCGGGACCGCTGTTACTGGCCGTCGGGGTCGTGCCACCGGAAGTCCCGCCACTGGTGGTTCCGCCGGTGCCGCTCGAGGTTGTCCCTCCAGTGCTCCCGGAAGTAGTGCCGCCCGAGGTGCTTCCGCTGGTTCCGCCGCTGGCCACGCTGGTCAAGCCGCTGAGAAGGCTGCTCAGCGCGCTGGCCGAAATATCCGCTGGAATCTGGCTGTTGACGGAGGGAATGCCATTAAGCGCATAATTCCCTACGAAAGGCACGAAGCCGTCGGCCACCGCTTGAGTGATGAAGGATTGCTGCGCGCTGGAACTCGTGGGATAATCGATGGCCAGCACCGGCTTGCCATCGCTCACCGCATGTTCCAGGTACTGCACGTTCCAAGCCTTCCAGGTGGTGGCGCTGTTGTCAGGATTATAGAAAGTGCTTTCCGCTACCACGCCGTCGATATGCGAGAGATAGGCCGTGTTGGTGGCGCTGGTCGGATCGTCCGGGTTGGTAGTGAGAAGATCAAGAGCATTATTCTGGATAATCTTGAAATTAGGATTGATGGCCTTGGTGGCCGCCGATATGGCTTCGACGAATTTCTCCATATCAGCGCGAGCGTTGGCGATGCCGCCATCGGCGTTGGCCACGGCGGCGACGTCGTATACATCCACCACGTCGAGCATCAGGCCGTTATAGCCCTGCTGCGCCATGGAAACGGCGCGGTCAATGACGATCTTCTGCCAGGCCGGGTCCCAGAATTTGACTTCGTAATTGCCCGGCCAGTCGGGATTTTCACCAAGGATGAAGCTGGGCGGGCTGCTGTTCCAGCTTGATTGCCAGTAGCTGCGGTAATTCTCGGCCTCACCGATGCTTAAATAGGCGATCAGGCTTTTCCCCGATGATTGCAAGCTGCCGATCTGCGATGTCGTCAGCTGCGAGTCGTCCGGATCGACGATGCCAAGTTGGAAACCGGTGCCGGAAAGCATCTGGTAATTGGCGCCCTGCATCTGGTCGAAATAGGCGATGGTGCCGGTCATATTCACTCTCCCTGATTTGCATTTACTAAGAACTGATCAGCTGTTCTCAGTATAAGCGGGACATAAAAATAAAGCCAGCATAAAAATACGAATGTTTCCGAAATAATGTTTTTAGCATTAAAAAGGAAACGATTAGGCGGCGCTGAAAATATTTAGCCCACGGCAAAATCAGGGGAAAATAAATTGAATACGTTTAAAATCGCGTGGAGAGCCAGATGGCGAGCTTCGTCTGCAGAGAGATCGCCGCCGTCAACGCACCGTAAAACGGCGATTGCGCGGCGCCGCACGCCAGCGCCGTGTCATGGTGCTCCTTTTCATCGGCGCGGAACTCTTTTACCATGCGGGAAAGCGGCTCGTCTCCCTGGCCCAACTCTTCCTCCTGCTTCGCGTAATGCCCGTCGATCACCGATTCGACCGCCACCGTGCAGGCCATGGCCGCCTTCTCGCCCATCAGCGCCGTCGCCGCGCCCAGCGCATACCCGGCAATATGCCACAGCGGCATCAGCGCCGTCGGCCGCACGCGGCGCTTAACCATCAGTTCAGAAAAACGCTCCAGATGCTTCTCTTCCTGCTCTGCCATTTCCTTAAGCACCGGCGCGCTTGCGCTTTTGCCCAGCACAGCCAGCTGCCCGGCGTAAATACGTTTTGCCCCGTATTCCCCGGCATGGTTGACGCGGATCATGCGCGCGATGCGCTCCTCATGGGAAAAATCGCCGGGAAGGGGTTTACCGGTCATGGATTTTCCCCAGCAGAGAAAATGTCGCCATCGCCAGCAGCGCCGCCGCAATGCCGTTCCATGCCGCCAGCGACAAGCCAAGTATATGTGCCATCGGCTGATTGCATGGTACCAGCGGCGCATTCAATATGGCACGGCGCATGTCCTCCAGCGTTTCCCCGCTGGATGCCGCCGCCGAGCAGGCCGTCGGGCCGGGAAAAATCCCCCACTCCACCCCGGCATGGTACCAGGCGATGCCGCCATCGAACAGCAGCAGCAGGCCGCAGATAAAGGCAAATTTCCACTGTCGTTGCGGGGGCTTCACCAGCAGCGCGCCGCCCGCGCCCAGCACGATGATCGCCATATAAGGATAGCGCTGATACATGCACAGCTCGCAGGGATGCAGACCAAAGCCGTACTGCGCCACCAGCGCCACCGCCAGCAACCCGGCAGCAGCCGTGCCGAGCGCCAGGAGCAGCGACCGCGATGTCATGGAGAATGTCATGCCCTCACCATAGTTCCGGCCTTGCCGGAAGGCAAGCGTGCTTGACCCCGCCATGGCGATACGATAGGGAGAATCCCGTGCCCCTGTGGTGGAACTGGTAGACGCGCCAGACTCAAAATCTGGTATCCGCAAGGATGTGTCGGTTCGATTCCGACCGGGGGCACCATATTCCCTGCAACTCCTCC
>JAGWLJ010000215.1 GCA_028873275.1 Pseudomonadota bacterium | reverse complement strand
CCAGCGCCAGCTGCACCGGTTTATCATCCGGATGCTTCTCAAGGATTTGCTGGTAGATCTGCGCCGCCTGGCGCCAATCGCCTTGTTTTTCAGCCTCCTGCGCCGACTTCAGCAGCGTCTCCTCCACCCCCGGCACGCTCGGCCCGGACAGGCTGTCGAGGAATTTGCGGGCATCGGCGTAGCTGCCGCTCTGGCATCCTGCCAGCAGAATCATGGGTATAGAAACCAGCCATTTGCGCATGGCGTCCCTTATAACGTATCCATTGCCAGAAAGGCAAACTGTCATTATGGTGGCCCCCGATGGTCAAACTGAAAGCCGCGTCTGCCAGCCCCTCCCCCTTCGCCCACCGGCATTTGCTGGGCATTGACGGGCTTTCCCGGGAAGATGTGTACCGGGTGCTTGACCTCGCCGCGCAGTATATCGACAAGAACCGCCAACCCGATAAGAAGCACCCCATCCTGAAGGGGCGCACTATGATCAACCTCTTCTTCGAGGATTCGACGCGCACGCGCACCAGCTTCGAACTGGCCGGCAAGCGGCTGGGGGCGGATGTCATCAACATGTCGGTGTCGTCGTCCTCGGTGAAGAAGGGCGAGACGCTGATCGATACCGCCATGACGCTTAACGCCATGCATCCGGATTTCATCGCCGTGCGCCATCCGGAATCAGGCGCGCCGCATTTGCTGGCGCGCAAGGTCAACTGCTCTGTCATCAACGCCGGCGACGGCTGCCACGAGCATCCTACCCAGGCGCTGCTCGATGCGCTGACCATCCAGCGCCACAAGGGCAAGATCGAAGGACTGACGATAGCCATCTGCGGCGACATATTGCATAGCCGGGTGGCGCGTTCAAACATGAAACTCCTGACGTTGCTGGGCGCGAAAGTGCGCATCATCGCTCCGGCGACGCTGATGCCCGCCAGCCCGCAATCCTTCGGCGTCGAGCCCTATTACGACATGCGCAAGGGACTGAAAGACTGCGACGTGGTAATGACGCTGCGCATCAAGACCGAATACATGCAGAGCTCCTTCGTGCCCTCGGCGCGCGAGTATTTCCACTTCTGGGGCCTCGACCGCGAGAAGATGTCTTATGCTAAAAAAGATGCCATTATCCTCGACCCCGGCCCCATCATTCGCGGCCTGCAGATCGACTCCGACCTGGCCGACGACATCGCGCGCAGCATGATATTAGATCAGGTGGAAATGGGCGTGGCCGTGCGCCAGGCGGTGCTGGAGCTGCTGGCGGGAGAAGGAAAATGAACAGCCCAAATCCGAGTAACTTCCAGGTATCCATACCTGATATTTTTAACAGAAGCAAAACAGGCTTTCTTCAGTTCCGCCAATTCCAGAATCAACATGCAGCGCATTTTGATCCAGATAAACTAAAAGCATTCGATGTCTTATGGAATGCTTATGAGAAAGCGGTGAACGCGGTGATAGAGAATGGGGCGACCAGTCAGTCTGCCCAACTCCTTATGCAGGCATGCAGGGCCATAAACAGGATGGCGGGCTATGAAAGTACACCACAGATGGAATTATCCAAAGAAGATGCCCATCAATATGAGCACCTCCGGCATAAAATGAGAGGTTTTGTTGAGATGGCGGCCTGTATTGAACGTATTGAGAAATCATTGAGACCGAGAACATTACCGTGACTCAGCACTTCACCCTTCCCACCCACAAAAACGACCCGCATCGCAAGGTCGCCTATGTCAATGCCCGGCTGTTCGATGCCGAATCGGGGCTGGACGAGAAGGGAACGCTACTTACCATCGGCGATACGATTGCGGATTTCGGGGCGCATCTGACCAATGATAAATTGCCGCAGGGCGTGGAGATCGTCGATTGCAAGGGGCACCTACTGTCGCCGGGACTGCTCGATATCCAGGTGCATTTCCGCGAACCGGGGCAGGAGCATAAGGAAACCATCGCTACCGGCAGCAAATCGGCGGCCAGCGGCGGCGTGACGCTGGTCGCCTGCATGCCCAATACGCGCCCGGTGATCGACGATGCCGCCGTGGTGGCCTTCATCCATAAGCGCGCGCAGGAAACGGCGTATGTCAACGTGCGCACCTATGCCGCCATCACCAAGGGCCAGAAGGGCGACGAGATTACCGAGATGGGGCTGCTCAAGGAAGCGGGCGCGGTGGGCTTTACCGATGACGGGCTGCCGGTGATGAACGCCGGCGTCATGCGCAAGGCGCTCACTTACGCGCGCGAGTTGGGCGTGCCGGTGGCGCAGCATGCCGAGGATCTGAACCTCTCCTGCGGCGCCTGCATGAACGAGGGAAAGATTTCGGCGCAGCTTGGCGTCGCCGGCGCGCCCAACGCCGCCGAGGCGGTGATGGTCGAGCGCGATATCATCCTCGCCGAGCTGACCGGCGGACAATACCATGTGCTGCATATCTCGACCGCCGAAGCCATCGACGCCGTGCGGCGCGCCAAGAAAAAAGGCCTGCGCGTCACGGCTGAGGCGGCGCCGCATCACTTTATCCTCACCGACGAGGCGGTGCTAGGCTACCGCACCTTCAGCAAGATGAACCCACCACTGCGCGCCGAGAAAGACCGGCTGGCGATTATCGAGGGATTGAAAGACGGCACCATCGACGCCATCGCCACCGACCACGCCCCGCACGATCAGGAGTCCAAGCGCGTGCCGCTATCCTCGGCGGCGTTCGGCATCGTCGGACTAGAAACCATGCTGCCGCTGTCGCTGACGCTCTATCATAAAGGCATCATGCCGCTGCGCGACGTGCTGGCGGCGATGACCTATAAGCCCGCCGACATCATCCACGTCCCCGCCGGCCGCCTCAAAAAAGGCGCGCGCGCCGATCTGACGCTGATCGACCTCGATCTGGAATGGGCCATCGACCCCAAGCAGTTCGTCAGCCGCTCGCTCAACTCCCCCTTCGACAACTGGCCGACCAAAGGCCGCGCCATCCGCACCATCGTGGGCGGGGAGACGGTGTACGAATTAAGATAATGCACTATACAGTTTATAATTATAATCCAATTATTTGCGCTATCGATACGATAGATATGGCAAAGACCGCCGTGCTTGCCTCTCAGGTGCACGGTCATGTTGGGGCTATTAAACTGGGGCTGGAGTTCTTTACAGCCAATGGAAGGGAAGGCGTTATTCGGTTGGCTGAGCAAGT
>JAGWLJ010000214.1 GCA_028873275.1 Pseudomonadota bacterium | reverse complement strand
GAACGGCACCAGCTTCAGCGGCGTCGCCGGGCGCGGCATCCCGCAGGCCTCGGCCACCTGGCGCTACCCATTCATCAGCAGCTCCGGCCTGTCGAGCGTCATGCTGGAGCCGGTGGTCGAGTTCGCCGCCACCGCCGGCGGCGGCAACATCTCCCGCATCCCCAACGAGGACAGCCAGCTGCCCGAATTCAACGACAGCAACCTGTTCGCCGCCGACCGCTTTCCCGGCCTCGACCGCGTCGAGAGCGGCGCCGGCGTCAGCTACGGTCTGCGCGGCCAGGCGCAGTTCTCCGACAATTATCTCGACTGGCTGCTCGGCCAGCATTACCGCATCGCCAACGACAGCCAGTTCCCCTTCTCCAACGATCCCAACACCCGCCTGTCGGATTATGTCGGCCGCGTCGGCCTGACCTACCAGCCGCTGACCTTCACCTACCGCTTCCGCTTCGACAAGGACACGCTGACCGCCACCCGCGACGAAATCGACGCCGTGTACAACATGTACCCGCTGACGCTTAGCACTTCCTACCTGTTGCTGAGGAGCGATCCGATATTGCAGAGCCGCGAAGTCATTTCCGGCGGCAGCGAACTGCACCTGACCCGCGAGTGGAGCTGGAGCGTCAACGGCAGCCGCGACCTGCTGCTCGGCCAGATGAACACCGCCTATACCGGCCTCACCTTCAAAAACGAATGCATCAGCGTGACAACTCTGGTAGGCAAGGATTATACGAACCTGCTTGACATCAAGCCGTCCTTCACCTTCTGGTTCAGGGTGGCGCTCAAGAATCTGGAGTAATTCGCCTGATGATGAAAACGCTTTCGATCGTGATCCTGCTGGCCCTTGCATCGGTCCCCGCGTCGGCCGCCGAGCCGGCGAACATGGACATCGCAGCGGTGGTCGGCGGTGACGCCATTTCGTCCTACGACGTTAACAACCGCCTGCATTTCGCCATCGTCACCGCGCACCTCTCCAACACGCCCGACGTCATCCAGCATATCCGCCCGCAGGTGGTGCACGGGCTGATCGACGAGAAGCTCGAGCTGCAGGAAGCGGCGAAGAACGACATCAAGGTGACCGACGACGATATCGCGCAAGCCATCGCCGCCATAGAATCGCAGCGCGGCATGCCGCCGGGCACTATTTACAATATCCTCGACAGCAATCACATCCCGCGGGAAACCTTCCAGCAGCAGATCCGGGCCCAGCTTTCCTGGAACAAGCTTCTGATTAAGACAATCCGCCCGCATGTGCGCGTCAGCGACGATGAGATCAAGCTCGCCTCGCAGCGCATCGCCGCCCTGCCCGCCCGCCCGGCGCACGCGCCGGAGGAGCTCAGGATCGGCGTCATCACCCTGCCGGTCGACAAGCCGGGCCGCGAAAAGGAAGTGGCGCGCCTGAGCGAAAAGCTGATGCATGAAGTGCGCTCCGGCGCCAGCTTCGAGGAGGTAGCGCGCCAGTTCTCGAGCGCGCGCGCCGATACCTTCTGGGTCAAGCCGCAGCAGCTCGACCCACGCATCGCCCAGGCATTGGCCAGTGCCGACAAGGGCGCCATCACCAACCCCATCCGCACCGACGAAGGCTATACCATCGTCAAGGTGTATGACAGCCGCGGCGCCGATACCGCCGAGCGCGACACCCGCGACATGGAGGTTACCCTCAAGGAAATCCTCCTCAAGCTCAAGCCCGACGCAGGCGACAAAGAAGCCGACGCGCTGCTGCAGATCGGCGAGGAAGTGGCCAAGCACCCCGGCAGCTGCGAGGATAAGGGCGTCGCCAATATCGAGAATCTCGAAGAGGTCAATATCGACGTGGATTTCCAGCATAGCCGCCTGTCGGAACTGCCTTCCGGCGTGCGCAGCATCGTCGAGAACCTGAACCCGGGCGAAATCTCCACGCCGTTTGCCAGCGACGAGGGCCTGCGGCTGTATATGCTCTGCGATAAAAAAGAGGCCGGCAACACTCCCGACCGCGAGCGCGTCTATAACCTGTTAATCCAGCAGAAAATGGAGCTCGAGGCGCAGAAATACCTGCGCAACCTGCGGCGGGAAGTGTTTATCGAGATACGGGGTGAGAAATAACCCTAAATTTCGGTTGCCTTTCGCCTCGAGTTTGCCTAGTTTCTGGCTCCCAAGCCACCTGAAAACGTTAATATCGTGAAAACCTCGGGCGCCAAGCGCATTGCTGAACGTTATGTCAAGGCCTTGTTCGACGTCGCTGTTTCGGCGTCGGCGCTGGACCGTATCGAACGCGATATGGCGACGCTGCAGCACGCTCTGCAGGAAAGCGACGGATTTCGCCATTTCCTGACCAATCCCCTGCTGCCGCGCGACCACCAGCTTGATGCTCTGCTGGCCGTGCTGGAGAAAATGAAAGCGCAGCCGCTGACCCGCCAGTTCCTGATCATGCTGTCGCGCCAGAAGCGGCTGGCCATCCTGCCCGACATCATCGCCCTGTTCATGGACTGGGTGGCCGGCAGCCGCGGCGAGATCAAGGCCGGGCTGGTGACGGCGGCGCCGGTGTCGGCGCGTGACCTGGCGGCGATCGGCGACCGGCTGAGCAAGGCCTGCGGCAAGAAAGTCAACCTCGAGGCCAGCGAGGACGCGGCGCTGCTGGGCGGCATGGTGGTGAAAATCGGCAGCTTCCAGATCGACAGCTCGCTGGCGGGGAAGCTGGATCGCCTGGCGTTGGCGCTGAAGGCGGCATAATTTAAATCAACGGAGTAAGGCTAAATGGATATTCGTCCTTCCGAAATCTCGGACATTCTTAAAAAGCAGATCACCCAGTTCGACGCCGAAGCCGAGCTTTCGGAAACCGGCCAGGTCGTCTCGGTCGGCGACGGCATCGCCACCATTTATGGCCTCGAGAATATCAAGGCCGGCGAGATGGTCGAGTTCGGCGGCGGCCTCAAGGGCATGGCGCTGAACCTCGCCTCCGACAATGTCGGCGTGGTGATATTCGGCGACGACCGCTCCGTGAAAGAAGGCGACACCGTCAAACGCACCGGCACCATCATGGACTGCCCGGTGGGCAAGGGCCTGCTCGGCCGCGTGGTCGACGGCCTCGGCAATCCCATCGACGGCAAGGGACCGCTGAAGGACGTCACCCGCTCGCGCGTCGAAGTAAAAGCGCCCGGCATCATCGCCCGCAAATCGGTGCATGAGCCGATGTC
>JAGWLJ010000213.1 GCA_028873275.1 Pseudomonadota bacterium | reverse complement strand
CCGCGCTACAGCCAGCTCCTGAAGAGCAACCCGCCCCGCCGGTGCTGGGCACTGGCGGATTGTATTAGTGGAAATCAGCCCCGGCTTGCCCGTTTTTCTTCCTGAACATCCTGTTCTCTGACATAATCGAGCACAGGAGCCACCGCTGCAACCAGCTCTTCCACCGCAGCTTCAAATTCGTGGCTATTTTCGATGCGCTTGCGGCGGTAATCCGTGAGCATGCTGGATAGTCCTACAAATACAGCCCCGACGCCTACACCTCCCACAGCCGCAGCACTCCAGAAATTAGCCTTGTCCATATGCTCCTGCTTATCTGCCGGTGCTGCCGCTTTAAGCCCCTCTTTCGTATGATAGCCGGACTTCCATAAAGCACCCATGCCCAGAAATGCCGCAACCACTCCTGTTCCTGTGAGCAATGCCTCGCGCCGGCCCATATCGCCCGCGCCCGGGAAAAAGACATAGCGGATTCTCCGCCTGTCACGATCGGTCAACGCATTATTCTCAAGACGCTCGAGAAACTGGTTGTAGCCGGGAATTCCCTCGTCCCTGAGATAGCCGATAAGCAGCAGGGTCGCCTTGGATTCAGGAGACCTGTTCTCCGGAGATGTAGCTCCTGCCTCTTTCCACTTCTTTTCTATCTTGTGCAGAACGTAGATCAGTGTATTGAGGTCATTAAGATCGTTGTCGGACATGCGAACCTTCGTTATAGATTGCGAAATGGTATTGTATGTACCGTACGAATATTAATATTACTATAGAAATATGAAAGCCGAACTCCTCACCCTCTCCAATAAAATCCGGCAGTCGCAGGAACTGCTGAGGAGGTATCTTTGACTGGGACAACGCCGACCGCCGCCGCGACGAGTTAAACGCCCTCACTGAAGATCCCAATCTCTGGAATGACTCCGCCAAGGCGCAGGTGCTATTGCGCGAGCGCAACCATCTCGATGAAGTCCTCTCCGGCTATGAGCGGCTCGACCGCGAATTCCAGGACAACATGGAACTGGCGCAGATGGCCGAGGCCGAAAAGGACGAAGCCATGCTGGCCGAAGCCGAGGAAGCGCTGAAAAATATCGCTGCGCAATTACATACGCTCGAAATCGAAAGCCTGCTCTCCGGCGAGGCTGACGCCTTCGACTGCTTCCTCGAAATCAATTCCGGCGCCGGCGGCACCGAAAGCCAGGACTGGGCCGAGATGCTGCTGCGCATGTATGTCCGCTGGGCCGGGAAGCGGGGTTACAAAACCGAGTTGATCGATGAAACACGCGGCGAGGAAGCCGGCATCAAATCCGCCGCCGTCAAGATCATGGGCCACAACGCCTATGGCTGGGCCAAGACGGAAACCGGCGTGCACCGCCTGGTGCGCATCTCGCCCTATGACTCCAACGCCCGCCGCCACACCAGCTTCGCTAGCGTCTGGGTGTATCCGGTGATCGACGACAGCATTAAGGTCGAGATCAACGACAAGGATCTGCAGATCGATACCATGCGCAGCGGCGGGGCCGGCGGCCAGCACGTCAATAAAACTGAAAGTGCCGTTCGCATCACGCATCTGCCCACCGGTATCGTCGTCAAATGTCAGACCGGCCGCAGCCAGCACCAGAACCGCGCCGAAGCCATGGAAATGCTGCGCGCCCGCCTCTACGAGCGCGAGCTGCGCATCCGCGAGGAAAAAGCCGATGCCATCAACGCCACCAAAACCGACATTGCCTGGGGCCACCAAATCCGCTCTTACGTGCTCCATCCCTACCAGATGGTCAAAGACCTGCGCACCGACGCCGAAACCAGCGACACCAAAGGCGTGCTGGACGGCGAGATCGACAAATTCATGAGTGCCGCGCTGGCGGCACGTGTGAAAGGAAAAGGCGAAGGAACTGCTACATAACTGCCTATCGCTTCTTTATTTTTTACGTTGTAACCTCCTCCTCTATGAACCAAAAAACATTTTCCCTCATTGCCGGCATCATCTTCGCCCTGGTGGCGCTGGGGCATCTGTTGCGCCTGTTTCAGGGATGGACCATCCTCATCAACGGCTGGCCGGTGCCGATGTGGATCAGCTGGATCGGCCTGATTATCCCTGCTATTCTGGCCGTTTACGGATTACGCTTCGGGTCTAAGCCGTAGCGGCTTGACATGTTATAACTAACGTTATATTATAACTTCAGTTATAACATCGGACTGGGAATTTTTTCATGACTACTCTGAAACTTACCGCCATCGGCAATTCCACCGGCGTGATTCTGCCGAAGGAAATTTTAGCCAAACTGCATGTCGATAAGGGCGACACGCTTTATGTCACCGAAACTCCGGACGGAATTACACTCCGTGCCTATGACGATCAGTTTGCCCGTCATATGGAGGCGGCAGAAAAAATCATGCGAGAAGACCGCGATGTGCTGCGCCGTCTAGCAGAATAGTTCTATGCACATCACTACCATTGAGCCGGAATGGATTTCCGAGCAGGAAGCCATTGCCATTCACGAACGCCAGCTTGCCGAGCATGGCGGGGGCACAGGCATTCGTGACATAGGGTTGCTGCAATCCGCGTTGGCTCGACCTCAAAATGCTCATCATTATAATCAGGTAGTATCGCTGAGCAAGCTGGCAGCATGCTATGGGTTCGGCATTGCTAAGAATCATGCCTTTGTCGATGGCAATAAGCGTACGGCCTATGTGGTAATGCGGACATTCTTGTTGATAAATGGTCTTACATTGGATGCAACCAAGGAAGACAAATATCTGACCATGTATGCCGTTGCCGCTGGTGATTTGACTGAAGAACAACTGGCCATTTGGCTGGAAAGCAAACTACAGAAACTCTAATGCTCCCCCTCCTCCCCCATAAATCCCCCGCCGACACCCGCGTCGTCGTCGCCATGTCGGGCGGCGTCGATTCCTCCGTGGTGGCGGCGCTGCTCAAGGAGCAGGGCTACGATGTCATCGGCATCACGCTGCAGCTTTACGACCACGGGGCGATGGTGAACAAAAAGGGCGCCTGCTGCGCCGGGCAGGACATCCATGATGCGCGGCGCGTGGCCGATCGGCTTGGCATTCCGCACTATGTGATCGACGCGGAACGGCGCTTCGCCGACGCGGTGATCGGCGATTTCGCCGACGGCTACGCGGCGGGCGAGACGCCGGTGCCCTGCGTGCGCTGCAACCAGACGGTGAAGTTCGCCGACCTGACG
>JAGWLJ010000212.1 GCA_028873275.1 Pseudomonadota bacterium | reverse complement strand
TGCTGGCGCTGGTTCTTGGCGCGATTCCGGCGCGCGCCGACACGCCCGCCGGCGAAATGGTCTACCGCGCAAGCCTGGGCAGCGCCGACGACATCAGGGTGCTGTTGAAACAAGGCGCATCGGCCAACCAGACAAATAATATCGGCGTGCCGGTGCTGTGCCTGGCGGCGGCGCGCAGCGACAAGGAAGGCATCGAGGTCGCCAAGGCGTTGCTCGCCGGCGGCGCCGATATCAACGGCACCGACAAGAACGGCCAGACCGCGTTGTTCTATGCCGCCCGGAACGGCAACCTCCCCATGGTCAATTTCCTGCTGGAACACGGCATCAAATATTACGCCGAGGACAAGGATGACACCATCGCCCGCACGGTGGCGTTCGATAACGGCTATACGGACATCGTGAAGGCGATGGACGATTTCGTCAAAGCCCAGACGAAAAAAGTCGAGGAGGATTACAAGAAGGCCTATGCGCTCATCGCCGAGCGCAAGAAGCAGGAGCAGGAAAAAGCCGAAAAGCTGCGGAAGGCGGCCGAAACGCCGAGCCCCGCCTCACCGCCGGTGGACAAGGCCGTAGAAGCGCGCAAGGCGGAAAATATGGAACGGCTGGCGCAGGGGCTTTCCTACCATGCCTGCGAATTCCAGTACTGGTATTTCCTGGGCGCGGTGAAACAGGAATCCGAACTGTCGCCGGACGAGCTGGATATCGCCGTCGATACGCATAAGAAGCAGGTGGAGGCCATCGAAAAAACGCTGGCGGACGAATACGGGAAACAACCGAAATTCGTCGCCGATATCGTGAACTCCGCCGAGAAGCGCATCTTCAACCAGCTTTCCGGGCTGGACACCAATTTCTCCCGCCATGAAAAAGGCGTCGGCAAGATGGACGACGCCGAATCGCGCTGCCAGCATATCGCCCGCGACTGGAATATCGATCCGGTAACCATCCCCACCGAAGGTCAGGGGCAAGTCGGCAATGCCATCGGTGGCGGTATCGGCGGAGTAACGGGCGGTACCGGCGGCGGCGCAATCGGCAGCCCCGGCAATCCAGGCAGCATCCCGCCTGCCGTGCGGCAACACCCGCAGCAGATTACTCCTATCAAGCCGCTGCGGTAATCAGGGTTTGACGGTTTTTCCGAGCGTCACGTAATCCACCTTGCCGGTGCCGAGGCGGGGGATGGCTTCAAGGAATTCCACCCGCTTCGGCAGGCAGATATCGGCGATGCCTTTTTCCTTCGCCTGGCGCATCAGCTGCTCGCGCGTCAGCTCCTTCGATTCGGTGAAGAGCACGATATGCTCGCCCTTTTTCTCGTCGGGCAGCGCCAGCGCCGCATGCGCCGCCTCCGGCATGACGCCCGCCGCCAGTTCCTCGACCACGAGCAGGCTCACCATCTCGCCGCCGATCTTGGCGAAGCGCTTGGCGCGGCCTAAAATGCGGACGAAGCCGCCTTCCTCGATATCCACGATGTCGCCGGTGTCGTACCACTCATCCTGCTTCCGGATTTCACCGGGCCGTTCAGGATTCAGGTAGCCCAACATGATGTTGGGGCCTTTGACCAAGAGCCGCCCTCCCTGCTCCAGCCCCGGCACCTTCTCGATGCGGCATTCGATGGCCGGGAAGATACGCCCCACCGTGCCGTGCCGGTGCGCCAGCGGCGTGTTGCAGGCGATGACCGGGCTCGCTTCGGTGACGCCGTAGCCCTCGTAAATCGTCAGGCCGAAGCGGTCGGCATAAAGCCGCCGCGTGGACTCCTTGAGTTTTTCGGCGCCGGCCACCGCCAGCCGCACGTTCCAGAAATCGTAATCATGCGCGTAATGGGCGTAGCCCTGATAGAACGTATCGGTGCCGAGCATGATGGTGGCGTCGGTGTCGTACACCAGGTCGGAAATGATGCGGTAATGCAGCGGCGTCGGATAGAGGAAGGTCTTGACGCCCTTCAGCGCCGGCATCAGCATGCCGACCGAAAGCCCGAAGGAATGGAACACCGGCAGCGCGTTGAACACGATGTCCGACGGCGTGAGGTCGAGCCGCGCGCAGACCTGCGCCACGTTGGCCAGGATGTTGGCGTGCGACAGCGCCACACCCTTGGGCACGCCCTCCGAGCCGGAGGTGTAGAGGATGACCATCGGATCGTCGGGATTGGCGCCCGCGATAACCGGCGCCAGCTCGGCCTGCGCGAAAAGCGATTTCATGAGGCTGCGAATCTTATCGGCGATGGAAATGCGGTCGCGGATATCCTCGAGGTAAACGATCGTATGGTTTCTGGAGAGCGCCTCGATAAGCTCTTCGAGCTTGCCCTTCTCGACGAACTGCCGCGAGGTGAGGACCGTCTTCGCCCCGGCGATGCGGCAGGCGTGCAGCAGGTTCGCCGAGCCGGAGGAGAAATTCAGCATACAGGGAATCTTCCCGAACACCTGCAGCGCCACGAACGTCACCAGCGCCGCCAGCCCCGTGGGCAGCATGACGGCGACGTATTTTTCATCCTTCACAGGCAGCGCCTTGCCAAGCACGAACGCCTTGGCAAACAGTTGCCGGTAATTCATGTTGAGGCGCGTGATGTCGCTGGCGACGACGTGGCCGCTGCCGTGCCAGCGCCGCGCCTCGAGCAGCGCCTCGAGGAAATGGCGGCGGTGGTTGCAGACGGCAAAGGCGGCGTAGGTCATCACGTCGTAGAGCGCATCCGCGCCTGCTTCCGGCGGCACCGGCGGCAAGATGGTCATCCGCACCTTGGGGAACCAGCGCTGATGCAATTTTTTCCCGAGCCGCGACACTTTGGAATATTCGGCGCCCTCGATGCGCACCGGCAGAATCACCGCGCCGGTTTTCTCGGCGATCATCGCCGCGCCCTCATATATCTTCATGATGCCGCCCGACGTGGTGATGCGCCCCTCCGGGAAAATCACCACGCGCGCCGACTGCCGCAAATCGGTAATCAGCTGCTTCATCGACATCGGCTTTAAGGGATCGAGCCGGTAAAAGGTGAACATCCAGTCCACCAGACGCATGTACCATTTCTGGGCCTGGAAGACGTTGACGGCGAAGGCCGGCTTTTCCGGCAGGAAGGTGGCGATGAACATCGGGTCGAGGTAGGACTGGTGGTTGACGACGATCAGCACCTTGTCGCCCGCCGCATGGTAATGCTCCATGCCATGCACCTCCACGCGGAAGCACAGCTTCAGCAGGAAGGTGAAGAGCGGCCTAAGCAGTAACT